>CAYQRS010000201.1:0-2175 GCA_964419825.1 uncultured Eubacteriales bacterium | reverse complement strand
AAGACCTTTCAGAGCAAGCTCGCCGTTATTTATTAAAATAACTTCTTTCATTCTTATATATCCTTAAAATATTATTTTTTCTTTCTTAATTCCTTTGTTCCGCTTTCGAGCGCACAGAGGAGCATATCGATTTCGTCCTTTGTTGTGAAACGTGAAAGGCTGATTCGCAATGCGCTGTCGATAACATCAGGCTGTAAGCCCATTGCCGTGAGCACCTTACTGCGGTGACCCTTCGAGCAGGCAGAGCCGCCCGAAACATAAACGCCACGCTCCGAGAGATAGTTCAGCATCGTCTGCGACGGATGACCTAAAACCGAGATGTTTATGATATATGGCAAGGCGTTTTCGCCCGAATTGATACGGATGCCGCCAATGTTGCCGACCTGACTGACAAAATAATCACGCAACGCCTGAGTTGCCTTGAGCTGATCGCTCAAATCGGGCATATCCTCAACAGCGCCGCACAAGCCCATAATATTCGGCATCGGCTGAGTTCCCGAATAGATTTTGCCCTCCTGAGCGCCTCCGAAAATATAGGGCGCAATGCGCACACCCTTGCGAATATAAAGCACGCCGACACCCTTCGGACCGTTGACCTTGTGACCGCTTGCGCTGAGCAAATCAACGCCGAGCTTGCCGACCTTTATCGGCAATTTGCCGTAAGCCTGAACAGCATCGCAATGAATCAGCGCAGGAGCGTTTGCCTTGCGAACAGCCGCCCTTGCGAACTCAACAGGCATAATACTGCCGACCTCATTATTGACAAGCATAAGGCTGACAAGAATCGTTTTTGAATTGACGGCGTTCATCAAATCGTGCTTGGAGATACAGCCGTCTTTGTCAACCTTAAGGTAAATGACCTCAAAGCCCTCTTTTTCGAGCTGTGCCATCGATTCGGCAACGCTCGGATGCTCAATGCAGGTTGTAACGATACGGTTACCTCTGCGGCGCAATGCGTGAGCCGCACCGAAAACAGCAGCGTTGTTGCTGAGAGTTCCGCTGCCTGTGAACGCAATCTCCTCCGCCGAGCAGCCGAGCGATTCGGCAACGGTTGCCCGTGCGTATTCAAGCTGACGGTTGGCGGCTGTGCCGACGCTGTGGAGTGACGAGGGATTGCCGTAATATTTGGTTATAGCTTCAACCATTCTTTCTCTTGCGGATGTGCAGAGGCAGGTTGTAGCACTGTTATCAAGATAAGCTTCCATTAAATTTCCCCCTGCAAAAATAAATTGTACAAACTAAAATGTACATTACATTATATTGCAGTAAATGTTGCTTTGTTCCATTTTGCGATTATTTTGCCTGCAAGCTGAACAGGCTCGACCTCGGTGAACAAATCCTCGGCAGAGCGGTAGCAGTGCTGATCGTAATCGTCAATAAGGGCAAAGGCTTCTTTATAGCTCTCACCGTCGTAATAAACCACGCCGTCACCTGTTTCGGTTTGGCTCGGCTCGGTTTTTTGAACCACCCAGACATTGCCGCCGTCAATAACTGCGGCATATCCGAAAATATAAATATCATCGGGGCTATCCGCCGTGTAGAAAACCGCAACAAAGCAGCCTGCCGCAGCAATCAAAACGGCAAAAGCCGTGAGCAAAACAGTTTTTATAATGCCGATTATCGCTTTCATTCCAAAATCAACTCCGTTATCTGTAAGGGGCAGGAGCATATATAATCCGCTCCGTATTCTTTAAGCTCCGCTTCACCGCCGTAGCCGTAAGCCGCACCAATCGAGCGAACCGAGCTTTGCTTTGCGCCCTCAATATCAAAGAGCCTGTCGCCAACCATAACGGTGGTTTCGCTCTGAGCGCCGACCGCCTCCATCGCACGGAGAATAAGCTGATGCTTGCTCGGATTGATGTGACCTATCTGCGGCGCACTTATATAAGAGAAATATTTATCAACACCCAAATGAACCAAAAGCTCCCTGATGAACGGCTCAGGCTTTGAAGAAGCAACGGCAATTTTCTTTCCCGCCTCGAAAAGGCGTTTAAGCATTTCTTCCGCTCCGTCATACAGCTCGCATTTGAGCATACCGCCTGCCGAATAATGCACACGGTACTCATCGACCATTTTTCGGGCTGTTTCCTCATCGCCGCAGTATTTTATAAAGCTGTCAACCAGCGGAGGACCGACGAACTCACGCAGCCGCTCATGCTTCGGCTCATCGTAGCC
>CAYQRS010000200.1:0-2191 GCA_964419825.1 uncultured Eubacteriales bacterium | reverse complement strand
ATGTGCAGCTTCACCGATTTCAAGGGCGTTGATAGCATTTGCAAGAGCAGAGCCGACAGGATTGAGTTCATTCTGCTTAGTTTCTGCATTTGTCTTTTCAGTTTCAAGCCAAGCAGTTTTATCACATTCTGCGACAAGGTTCTTAGCGTTGTTAAGAGCTGTCTGGTAAGCATTCCAAGAATCTGCTGTGTAATATTTTTCGCCTGTGAGACCGCAGTCAGCGCAAGCTTTCGGAGCGTAGTTAATCAAATCTTTGATATTTAAGGTGTTAACGCACCAAATCTTTGCAGGAACTTCTGCGCCGCTAAGGTTACCCGTATTTGTATAAACAGTTCTCAACGCATTTTGAATAACTGTTTTCTGCTCATTGCTGAGAGTGGCAGCTTCATAGTTTTTCGTAAGAGCTTCCTTGATGATGTCGTGTGATGTTGAACGATCAACAGGAACAAAATCATAGCCCCAAGCGAACATACCTGTAATACCATAATCACCCGTGTATTCGTAACGCTGAGCATAACGGAATGAACGCTTGACACCGTTAAAAATATACTTCGAGAAGTTCATATAACCGTTATATGTTCTGGGAGCTTTGAGCGTTTCGTTAGCATCAGTTTGCTTTGTACCGATATTGACGTTATTGCAATCAAATCCGTTAATATTATCGTCACTTGATGTTAAGCCAACGCCGTTAGCCTCGGTATCGGTGACGGTTGCGGATTTTTTCTGCAATCTAATAAGATTGGAGTAAACAACGGTTTTGTTGCTGTCGCCGGCACTTGTGTCGTCCTCGTTAGGAGTATGGCCTGAGTTTCCCCAGTAGTTAAGCAATTTACCGTTGAAATTCCAATGGTTGTCTTTACTACTTGTTGATCCGTCGAAGAAATAGCTTTGGTTATCATTTGTGAGTTCGAGAGCGCAATGGTAGCTTGTGCCTGTTGGATACTTGGAGGTGCTTTCATCGCCATTGTAGAATCTTGCTGTGTAAGGCACTTTAATTGCGCTGTCAGGTTTAACCGTAGAATCGTAATAAACAACTGCGCCGAGTGTGTTGGCATCGTAGTTGTTTTTTTCACTGGTTCGAGAAGTTGTTGATAAACCGAAGAAACGAATCATATCACCTTTATCTTCCTGTCCATGAGCTACCGCAGAGAGAGCGTTGTAAAAGCTTTGAGGACGGAAAACACCGGCAATGCGGTTATCGGCCCAAGTGCTACCGGGCCAACTAACAGTTAAATCAGTGCTATTGACTGCGCTTTTTAAAACTCCGCCTTTGTAAACGGCAGGATGCTGTCCGCCCCATGTTGCGGCGCCGGATGCAGTAATAAAATTAACATAAGAAACAGCATCAATACCATTTACGGCATAAAAGGCGGCGAGATTCAAGGTTGTGCGATGGTTCATCATATAGTAATTCTTCTTACCAGAATTGCCCTTACCCTGATGCTCATAGTTGCCGGTCCAAGCGATGAGGTATTGTCCAATATCTTTAACATAGCTTGCGGCATAGGTTGTGTAAGTCTTGCCGTTTGCTGTGTAAGTTATTTCGTAAGTGACATCGCTGTTGTTAGCAGTACCGCTGATTTGGTAGCTATAGGAGCTGTCTGATTCGCTGATTTTTGTTATGTTGCCCTGCGAAGCTTTAACGCCGGTAACTGTAACACCATCTGCAACGGTAACTGTGATTGCTGTGTTAAGGCTGACGGAAGTATCACTTGTATGGGTGTCGTTTTCGCCCCACATATTTTTATCCCAAAGCACGCTTTGGATTGTATTGCCGCTTGTGTAAAGCGTTGTGGGAACAGAAATGCTTTTAATATATGCTTCCTTGTTAGAAGCACTTGGGAGTATTTCAACTTCGCCATTTGTGTAAGCCACGCTGTTGGGGCGCTCTGCGGCTGAAGCCGTGTAACCCGTCATAGCGAAAAGACTTACGACCATGCTCATCACAAGCATGAGCGAAATTGCTCGCTTTATTTTTTTCATATCTTATTCCTCCTGTTTTTTGCAACGGCTTGCGCCGCCGCCTTTGACTTTTTAAGATATTGTTTTCATTTATATAAACCCTATCGTAACTGAGCCCGTTTGTTATCGGAACTGCGCACGGCTCAGCACTCGCCGGGGATTGACTTCGTTTTTTGTTTTGCGTTCGGATTGCTTCACAGCAACCTAAACATCCAAAATATGTATTTTG
>CAYQRS010000199.1:0-2209 GCA_964419825.1 uncultured Eubacteriales bacterium | reverse complement strand
AGCCTCCCCTGCCTAAGAGCAAAGGAGGCTCAGCAAAAATCACACAGAATAAATTATCAGCTCAAATGGCGATAAATTTCATCGGGCGAAATATCACCTGCTGAGGTGGAAGCGATAAGCTCCTCCGCCTTTTGCGGATCATCAACGGAGAAAATCATAAGCGCTTTTCCGTCGTGACGGCTGATGCAGGCATACATATATTTGATTTCCATACCGCTGTCGGTAAGGATATGGAGAGTTTTGGCAAAGCCACCCGGAACGTCATCCATTGCAACGGCAACAACCGTTGTAATTTTGCAAACAACGCCCGATTCCGCAAGAGCTGTGACTGCCTTTTCGGGTTCGCTGACAATCATCCTCAAAATGCCGTATTCAGCGGCATCCGCAAGTGAGAGAGCGCTGATGTCAACGCCGTCTGCGGCGATTGTATCCGCAATTTCGGCAAGCCTGCCGACTTTATTTTCCACAAAAGCTGAAACCTGTTTTACAAGCATTTTAATTTCCTCCTTAAAGTTTGCGTTTATCGTTTACACGCTTTGCCTTGCCCTCACTGCGTGCAATGGTCTTGGGGTTAACAAGGTGAACTCTGACACCCAAGCCGAGTGCGGAGCGGAGCTTTTCGGCAATCTGCTTTTCGATTGCGGAAATTGATTTAACATCATCCGCAAACATCGATTCGCTCATTTCAACATCAAGGTCGAAGGTATCGTTATTATCAACACGGTCAACGGTAATAAAGTAGTTCGGGGTAATATCGCTGCTGCCGATTGAAAGCAGAACTTCCTCGATTTGCGAGGGGAATACATTGACACCGCGGATGATGAGCATATCGTCACTTCTGCCGCTCGGCTTCATCATACGGACATGAGTTCTGCCACATTCGCAGGGTGCATATTCAAGGCGGCAAATGTCACGGGTGCGGTAACGAATAACAGGGAAGCCCTCCTTGGTTATCGTTGTCAGAACAAGCTCACCCGTTGAGCCTGCGGGCAGAACCTCACAGGTGTCGGGATCGATGATTTCGGGAATGAAATGATCCTCCCAAATGTGCATACCGCTTTGCTTATCACATTCACAGCCAACACCAGGACCGAGGATTTCGGAAAGACCGTAAATATCATAAGCCTTGATTCCGAGCTTATCCTCAATCTCCTTGCGCATATTCTCGCTCCAGGGCTCAGCACCGAAGATGCCTGCCTTGAGCTTGAGCTGATCCTTAAGACCTGCACGCTCGATTTCTTCACCGATATAGAGCGCATAAGAGGGAGTACAGCAGAGAATTGTTGCGCCGAAATCAATCATATTTTGAATTTGGAGCGGTGTGTTACCCGATGACATCGGGATAACCGTTGCGCCAAGGCGTTCAGCGCCGCCGTGTGCGCCAAGACCGCCCGTGAAAAGGCCGTAGCCGTAAGAAACCTGAACAATATCCTCATCCGTTGCACCGATTGCCGCAAGCATACGCGCAAAGCAATCAGCCCAAATTTCAAGGTCATTTTGAGTGTAGCCGACAACTATGCGCTTACCTGTTGTGCCTGAGGAAGCGTGGATGCGTTTAATGTTTTTAAGGGGTTCGGCAAAAAGACCGTAGGGATAATAGTCACGCAAATCCTTTTTGTATGAAAAAGGCAGGCGGTGCAAATCCTCGACACCTTTGACATCCTCGGGTTTAATGCCCGCTTCGTCCATTCTGTTGCGGAAACATTCAACCCTTTCGTACATTCTTTTCACCTGCCAAACAAGGCGTTCGCTTTGTAAGGCTTCAATTTCACTGCGTGAGAGAGTTTCCTCATGCGGATTGAGCATTGACATTTTGATTTCCCCTTTATTTTTTGTTGATGTTTAAAATTATACCGAGGGCAACCGAAAGAGATGCCGCCATAATCACCTGATATTCGGGCGGAAGCAGGAAGGTTACCGTATGAGCAGGAATCCAGAACAGCGGAACGGTTTTCAGAATTGTGAAGCTGACAAATTTGCTCCAATCAACCGTGCCGACAATTCCCTTGATTCCAGGCTTTTTAACTCCCTCGGCTTTCAGCTCAAGGTATCTGTCGGTGCATTTGTGGAAAGCCATAAATGTCGGTCCGAAGGAAGTGTTCATAATAACGCTTGTATAAAAAGCCTTGAGGAATTTTGAAAGGATTGGGTTTGAGCCTGTCGGCAAAATTCCCGCACCGACTGCGGTGCTGAATGTGCCCATCATAAA
>CAYQRS010000198.1:0-2215 GCA_964419825.1 uncultured Eubacteriales bacterium | reverse complement strand
ATTATAAACAAAAAATAACTATATTGCAAGATGAATTGTAAATATTTTGTAAATATTGTTTCGACAAATTGTATATAATTATACTAAAAAGGTGAATAAAAATTCAAAACTTTATCGATTTAAAGCAAAACAAAAAAATTGCTTGCATATCCGGTGTAAGTGTGCTATATTTATTTTAATTATTATTAGCGAAAAGAAGTGAGTTTATGAAGGTTGTAGATATTTTAAACAACGGCAAAGTAAATGTTTCATGTGAATTGTTCCCTCCGAAGGCTTGGGATAAGCTTGAGGGTGCAAAAGAAACGGTTCGTGAAATTGCAAAGCTCGATCCCTCTTTTATGAGTGTCACCTATGGCGCAGGCGGCGGAACGAGCGATTATACGGTTGATTTGGCAAATGAGGTTCAGTCAAAGGGCGTAACAGCCCTTGCTCACCTTACCTGCCTTTCAACCGATGAGGAAAAGCTTGTTTCAATCATTCAAAACCTCAAAGCCAACAATATTCAAAACATCCTCGCCCTGAGAGGCGATAAGGGTAAGCTCGCCGTTCCTGGTGCTTTTGCTCACGCAAGCGATCTCTATCCGCTTATCAGGAAGTACGGTGATTTCTGCATCGGCGGCGCTTGCTATCCCGAATGTCATCCCGAATCCTCATCTGTTGCGGCTGATTTGGAGGGCTTGAAAATCAAGGTGGATAGCGGCTGTGAGTTTTTCACAACTCAGATGTTTTTTGATAACAATGTTTTCTATAAATTTATGTACCGTCTTTTGGCGGCAGGCATAAATGTTCCCGTCGTTGCAGGCATTATGCCTGTTACCAACGCCGCTCAAATTAACCGCATTGTTTCGCTTTCGGGTTCAGGTATTCCGTTGCGCTTTAAAGCGATTGCGGACAGATTTGCGGATAATCCCGCTGCAATGAAGCAGGCAGGCATTGCCTATGCTACCGAGCAAATTATCGACCTTATCGCAAGCGGTGTCAATAATATTCATATTTATACAATGAACAAGCCTGATATTGCGGCAAGCATAATGTCAAATCTTTCTGAAGTTATCGGTTGAGGTGTTAGCGGATGAGTTTTTCTGATGTCTTAGGTAAAAAGCTGTTAATATGTGACGGTGCAATGGGCACAATGCTCCAAAGCCTTGGTTTGCCGATTGGCAAAAGAGCCGATTGCTGGAGTGTTGAAGAACCCGAAAAAGTTAAATCAGTCCATCTCGATTATCTTCGTGCAGGCTGTGATATTGTTACTGCCAACACATTTTCCGCTCCGTGCGGCGGCGAATATTCACCTGAGGAGATTGCGCAGGCAGGCGTAAAAATCGCAAAAGAAGCCGTTGCCCAAAGCGGTAAGGAAGCTTATGTCGCATTGGATTTAAGCACAATGGGTCAGCTCCTTGAGCCATTCGGTTCGCTGAAAGCGGATGATGCTTATTCTGCCTTTTCCCGTGCCGTTGTTGCAGGTGATGAAGCAGGTGCGGATTTTATTCTTCTCGAAACAATGACCGATCTTGCCGAAATTAAAATTGCTTTGCTTGCGGCAAAAGAAAATTCCTCTTTGCCTGTCGGTGTTAGCTTTACGATTGATGAAGATGGCAGGCTGATGAACGGTGCGGATGTTGTAACCGCTGTTGCCCTTATTCAAAGCATGGGCGCAGCCTTTGTCGGCATCAACTGCGGCTTCGGTCCCGATAAAATGCTTGAGTTTGTTCCCGAATTGCTTGCTTTCACTTCTTTGCCTGTGCTTGTTAATTCAAATGCAGGTATGCCAGTTGTCATAAACGGTGTCGCAACCTACGATGTCTTGCCTGATGAGTTTGCCCAAAAAGCGGCGAAGCTTGCCGAGCTTGGCTGTAAAATCGTCGGCGGCTGCTGCGGTACAACTCCTGAGCATATTGCCGCTATGTGCGATTATTGTAAAAATACCGTTGCACAGCAGCCCACACCCTCAGCTTCAAAAAGCTATGTTTCGTCTTACGGCAAAACCTATTTCTTCGGTGCAAAAACCGCAATAATCGGTGAAAGGATCAATCCGACAGGTAAGCCGAAGTTCCGTGAAGCACTTAAAAGCGGCGATATTGAATATATTTGCAATGAAGCTGTTGCTCAGGCAAAGAGTGGTGCGGATATATTGGATGTCAATGTTGGTGCCGCAGGTGTTGATGAGCCGAAGCTTTTGCCTGAGGTTGTTAAGCGTGTCCAGCAGGTGACGGAT
>CAYQRS010000197.1:0-2221 GCA_964419825.1 uncultured Eubacteriales bacterium | reverse complement strand
TTTTCGAAAAATTATGTTTTTTTTCGCAAAGAGCTATTGACAAATCGGTAACATTGTGATATAATAACCATGCAAAAATCGAATTATACCACATAATGTCGATTATGTGGTAATTTCTAACACCGAAGGAGATCGAGTGCCTGGACGTAGCGGCGGCAGGTCTCTATGGTGTCGGTCGTGTATATGCGTGTGGTGTTGATACTGCTATGTCCGAGGATGTCAGCGAGGCGGACTATATCTTTATGTTTTTCGTAAAATGTCCGTGCGAAAAGGTGGCGAAGATTATGCGGAAAGACCTTTTGCGGATTCACATTTGCTTGCTCGCATAACGCTTTCATCTCTCGCCAAATATTCGTGCGGCTTATCGGTTTACCTGTCCTTGTAACAAAAATTGAACCCGATTTAATTTTCTGCTCTGCTATATAGCGGAGCAATTTCTTTTGCAGCTCTTTCACGATAAACACTGTTCTGGTTTTGCCCTTGAGCGAAACTGTGGCTTCCCCTAACCTTACAGCTTCAACTGTTATGAATTGAAGCTCTCCGACACGAATCCCTGTGCCGCAAATGGTTTGCAAAATCAGATTCAAGCGTTCATTCCCATTTTGCTTTGCGGTGTTCACAAGGCGCATATATTCCGCTTTGGTCAGCTCCTTTTCTTCAGGACAGTATACCTGCCGTTGCAGTTTGATTGATTTTACTTTTAATTCATGCCAACCAAAAAAAGAAAACAGGCTGTTAAGCGATGCAAGCATTGAGTTGATGCTACGAACAGAATACTCCTCCGTAAGCAGCTTGCATTTATATGAAATCACCTTTTCCTTTGTTGCGGGTGCGCCATTCAGATATATTGTAAACATTCTTACATCACGGATATATTTTTTAATTGTATTTTCGCTTCTTTCTTCACTTTTGAGATGCAATGCGAATTCACTTATATGATTCATTGTAAGATCTCGTTTTTTCATCGATCCCACCTCCGAATTTTCATTATATATCCTTTCTGCAAGAGTTAATTTTGCTCTGGAGGCAAATAACTTGGTAAAACGCCTTGACAGGTGTTGATTTCAATTCCTATTTGTGATAGAATATGTTCAATTTTAACCCTTTGCATAATCTTGGAGGATACTCATGAAATATATCAGGCAGATTTCACTGTCGTTAGCGATTTTAATTGCCATCGTAATAGTTTTGCAGGTGTTTTATATTAATATTACAAGCTATGAGGAAGAGCGCTGTTGGCAAGAGCTTGAGACAACGGTTGAAGATGTCAAAAAAGAAATTGAAATCAAATTCGCTGACGAAATTTCAAAATTACATTTGATTGAAGCGATTATGCTCAACAACAGTATCTATTCCGTTGACGAAATCGATATTTTGCATTTAAGTGAAATTCAGCCGAAAACGATGTTTACCAGAATCGATGTTCTTTATCACGACAACACGCTTGTTTCCAACGGAGAAAAAATCAAGGTTGACAAAGATATTGATTTCGATAAGCTTATGAAATACGGCGAATATCTTACAGACAGGAAAACCGATTTTATAAACGGCAAGCCATGCGTTTATTATGTATTGCCGATAATCGAGGATAGCGATGTTTTTGCTATTTTGATTGGCGTAATCGATTGCGAAAATTTATATGATTTGTTTCAGCCTAAGCTGTATAACGGTCAAGCGAATATATGTATAATCGATTCCGAAGACGGTAATTACATAATGGATGATTGGCATGATCAGCTTGGCAATGTGTACGATATGACTGATCGTGAGCTATTACCCGATTATAAGCATATAGATTTTAAATCAGATATTGCTAACCTCAAATCAGGTACGATTGCGTTTGTTTCCGAGAGCACGGAAACAAATATCTATATGTCCTACGCTCCCCTGAATATTTTTGATTGGGAAGTTGCCGTTTTCACAAATAAAGATGTTGCTTTCTCAAATCTCCTTGAGCTTAAAAAGAGCTTAACAATCGTCGGCGTTGTCGAAGTTCTGCTTTTACTGCTGTATTTTTCATCGAATATTTACTTGATTAAAAAGCTGCAAAAAGCAAACAAAGATGTTAAAGAGCAGAAAGAAAAACTCGAATTTTTGAGCTATCACGATGTTCTTACAGGTCTTTATAACAGGCACAAATATTTTGAAACGCTATCATTTTTCATGCGAAATAAGCCGTTGAATGTCGGTGTTATTTATATCGATTTAGATGGATTGAAAA
>CAYQRS010000196.1:0-2229 GCA_964419825.1 uncultured Eubacteriales bacterium | reverse complement strand
CAAAAACGCTTTTCAAGTCTTTTTGTTGCAAAAATCAATGTATGATGATAAAATATTATCAGAAAGGCAGGTTTTACCAATGAAAATTAAAGAAATTCTTGCTAAGGTTGACCATACTTTGCTCAGGCAGGATGCGGTCTGGGCGGAGATAAAGGAGATTATCGATGATGCGATTAAGTACCGAACCGCAAGCGTATGTATCCCTGCTTCCTTTGTTAAACAAGCATCGGAGTATTCGGCAGGCAGGGTGAAGCTTTGTACTGTCATCGGCTTTCCGCTCGGCTATTCGACAACTGCCGTAAAGGCTTTTGAAGCAAGCGATGCTGTTAAAAACGGTGCTGATGAAATCGATATGGTGATAAACATCGGCTGGCTTAAAGAGAAAAAATACGATGAAATTCTTGATGAAATCAAGCAAATCAAGGCTGCCTGCGGCGGCAGAACCTTAAAAGTAATCATCGAAACCTGCTTGCTTACGGATGATGAAAAGGCTGAAATGTGCCGAATTGTCAGCAAAAGCGGAGCTGATTTCATCAAGACCTCAACGGGCTTTTCGAGCGGCGGCGCAACGAGGGCAGATATTGCTCTTTTTGCGGCAAATGTCGAAAACGGCGTAAAAATTAAAGCGGCAGGCGGCATACGCTCGCTTGAAGATGCCGAAGCTTTTATTAACCTCGGTGCAGAACGCTTGGGTACGAGTGCAATTGTAAAGCTTGTCAAACAGGCAGATGTTGCCGAAGAATATTAAGAGGTGATATATATGTCAAATTATCCGACTCCGCATATAAACGCAGCTCCGTCTGATTTTGCAAAAACCGTGCTTATGCCTGGTGATCCTCTGCGTGCAAAATTCATTGCGGAAAGCTTTTTGGAGAACGCAAAGCAAATTAATTCCGTGCGCAACTGCTTGGGCTATACAGGCTTGTATGAGGACAAGAGGGTTACCGTAATGGCGAGCGGAATGGGCATACCGTCAATAGGAATTTACAGCTACGAGCTTTATAATTTTTTCGGCGTTGAAAACATTATCCGCATCGGCACGGCAGGCGGAATTACCGAAAAGGTAAAGCTGCGTGATATTGTGATTGCAATGGGCGCTTGTACCGATTCTTCTTATGCTGAGCAGTTTAATCTTCACGGCACATTTGCTCCGATTGCAAGCTATGAGCTGCTCAAGGCTTGCACGGATCAAGCAGAGGAGCTTAATCTGCAATGCAAGGTCGGCAATGTTTTGTCAACGGATGCTTTTTATAATCCGAATCCAAATAAGCCGTGGGCTGATATGGGCGTTCTTGCAGTTGAGATGGAAGCGGCAGGTCTTTATATGAATGCGGCGAAGGCGGGCAAAAACGCTCTTGCGATTTTCACCGTATCCGATCATTTGGTGACGGGTGAAAGCACAACGGCGCAGGAGCGGCAAAATACCTTCACGGATATGATGAAACTTGCGCTGAAAACGGCAAATGTAATATAAATGTTAAAAAATCAATAACTTTTTGCAGAATTATTGACTAATAGTGACAAATGGCTTACAATAATATTATTGTAATTTTACCGAAAGGAAAAAACTTATGCCTAAGTATTTAATAGTAAATGCTGATGATTACGGTATGTGTAATGCCGCAAATACAGCAATAAACGAGCTTTTTGAGCTTGGCTGCCTTAAATCCTCAACGATTATGATGCCTTGCCCTGCCGCAGACGATGCTGTGCAGTTTTCGATAAATCACCCCGAATACGCAATCGGTGTTCATCTTACAATGACGAGCGAATGGGGCAAATATCGCTGGAAGCCTTTGACAGACGGCAAATCTCTCCTTGATGAGGAGGGCTTTATGTGGCACGAGAGCGATATGGTCGAAAAGAATGCAAAATATGCCGACCTCGAAAAAGAGATTCGTGCGCAAATCGATCTTGCACACAAAATGGGTATGAAGCCTTCGCATATCGATAACCACATGGGCTCGCTTTACGGCCATTATACAGGTCGCCTCGGTCTTGCAAAAATGACTCTGCGCATCTGCGGCGAATACGGCTATGCTTACCGCCTCTATACTGCTCACGATAAGCGTATTTGTCCCCGTGGCACACCTTATTGGCTTTACAGCGCAATGACTTTGATTTCAAAGCATTGGGGCAAAAAGTATAATGTAATTATTCCCGATTATCTTCTTTTCCCCGATTGGCGTGACGATATGCGCACAAGCTACGAAGCCTACCGTGATGAGA
>CAYQRS010000195.1:0-2278 GCA_964419825.1 uncultured Eubacteriales bacterium | reverse complement strand
CTTATGTTCATCCCTCAGTTGAATGTGATGAGATCAAGGGCATCACAGCACGTTGGCAGGATCGAGTTTGGGAATATCAGCTTATGAAAGACCCTTATGTTCATCAGTATCTTAAAGATCACGATGTTGAGCTTATCAGCTACCGTGACCTCATCAAGATGAAAACAAAATAACCTACATAAACCAAAAGGCATCCGTTTGAAGCGGATGCCTTTGTTGTTTATTCGTTTTATTGTGTTGTGTTGTCGGCAGTTGTTGTTTCCTGCGGTACAACGGTTGTTGCGGCGATTATCGTAACGCCCGGCTCTGCGCTTGCGGGTGCATCGGTTGCTTGAATAGCGCTTATGTAATAGCCGTTTTCATTTTCTCTGAGAGTTATTTTGGTGTATTTTGACGGCTCAGGCTGAATGAAGTTGCCTGCACGGTCTTGCGCCCAAGCTTCGGAAGCGAGGTAGCCAACGGTCAAAATAACGGTGTTTGAATGTTTTTCGATTTTTTCAACCTTCGGTGTGTAGAGCGGAACTGAGCCTGCCGAGGTGACAAGGTAGCATTGGTTTTGTTCATTATAGGTGAATTCATCGTAATTGCCCTTAACGCCGATATGCGTCGGTTTAACATCTGTGCCGAAAAGCTCGGCGAATTTTGTTTCAACATCGGCATAAGGAATCATAATGTTGCCCTGATCATCTGTTACATATTTACCAGGATAGATGCTTTCATCCTTGATAACAGCCCAAACTGCGCAAATCGTGAGCTGATCGAGCTTTGCGGCGGAAACATCGTCGAACATATCGGGGTCATACATAACAACAGGAGTCAGCATTGTTTCGTAATCGATTTTTTTGTCGGAATTATCGGTCAGCTTTTTAACGCCGCTGATGCCTGCGCCAACGGTGAAAATAACGCCAATCACCGTGAAAATAATAATTGCAAGACCAAGCGGAAAAGCAAGCTTACTTTGACCCTTTCGGGTTTTGCTATCAGCCATACGAATTCTCCTTAAAGAGTAGATAATGCAATCATAACCGGCATAGTTATGATTGAAATGAAGCTAACTAAGGCAACGGTTTTTGATGCAAGACCTGTATCTAAATTATATTTGCCGCTTAAAACAACCGTGTTGTTGGCGCTCGGCGCAGAGGCGGAAACCGTCATCGCCGTTGCCAATGTCGGCGGAATATTGAGCAGCCTGAAAAAGCCGAACATAATCAATGGGATTGCAAGGAGCTTGATTGCGGCAACTGTGTAAATGTTTTTGTCGGTAAACATGGTTTTTAAATCCGTGTTTGCAAGGTATGTGCCGAAAATCAGCATTGCAATCGGGGTGTTAAGGCTTGCTAAGCTGCCAATCGGCGAAGCGAGCACGGTCGGCAGTTCAACGCCCAAGAGGAACAGCGGTAAACCGATTATAACGCCGATTGAGCCTGGGTTGATTATCAGCTTTTTGAAGCTGAACTTGCCCTCCTGCGCACCCATAATATATATGCCGTGTGTGAACGAAAAAATGTTAAACACCATAATAACGACTGAGCAGTAGAAAACGCCCTCTGCACCCAAAATCGCTTTTGCAAGTGGCAGGGCCATATAGCCGCAGTTGCCGTACATCGATGCGAATTTGTAAACGCCTGATTGTTTTCTTTCGCCCTTGTTGAAAAATGGCAAAATCAGCACCATACCGAGCAGATGGATTGCAACGCCGCAGATTGCCGCCAAGCCGAGATTTTTGAGGTTTTCAGGCGAATTATCCATTGATAAAAAGCTGTCCACAATAACCATCGGCGTGATGATATAAAACAAAAGGTTAGTGTTGAGCCGTGAAGCTTTTTCTGTGTAAAGCCCTGTTTTATCGGCAAAGTAGCCGACGGCAATGAGAATATAAAGGATGAATACCTGCTGTGCGGTTGCTAATAGATTGTCAACAAACAAATTTTTCACTCACTTTGATTATTCGCTCCGCATTGAGCTTAACGCCTGTGCGTTTAACTGCTTGCGTGGATTTATTGCAGATTGTTTTGCTTTTTTGCTCTTGCGGAGTTGATGAGGAACAATGGAATAAATACGGAAACTGCGAGGTCGGCAGGTGAGAAGCCGTAGCCCTCAACAAGCATTTCGCCCTTGCCGCAAACGAGCATAATGAGCCTTGTAAGACTGAGAACGATGCCGATTATTGCCGCACAAACACCGCAGCCGTAAAGTCGCCAAGCGGCAACCTCAGGCGAAACATTTGTCACAACCTGAGCGAAGCTCATTGTGAAAGAAATCAAGAAGACGAGCATAA
>CAYQRS010000194.1:0-2284 GCA_964419825.1 uncultured Eubacteriales bacterium | reverse complement strand
GAACCGTTGATGTACCCTCATCTTACAGATATATTAAATTATATTAGAGAAAAAGAGAAGTTAGTTTCTGCTATAGCATCTAATGGTATACTGTTAGAGGATGTTGAGTTTTGTAAGCGGTTGGTAGATAGTGGACTAGGATATATTGATATATCTATGAAAGGAAGCAATGCTTTTGATTGGATAAAAACTACAGGTTTTGATGGTACATTCCGACAATTGAAAGCAATACGCAATTTGTCTTCTATTGGAATGGAATTTACCTGTTCAATGGTGATAACACATCAGAATGTTAAGTGCTTTTGTGATGCAGTTCAAATTGCGTATGAGAATGGTGCGAGACAATTTTCATTCACTTTTGTTATAGACAATAATAATATAAATGAAAAAAATCAAGAGTACTTAATAAAAAATAATCCTTTTTCTTTGATAGCATTGTTTGTTTCTCAAATAGAGCGCTTAAATGCTATAACAGATGATTGGTGGATTGAATATAGTTTTCCTATGTGTATTTATACCGAAGAACAGTTGAGAATGTTAGAAGGTAGATTGGCGACACCATGTCAAGTTCATATGAAAAATGCTATAACGATCAATACAAAAATGGAGTTATTGCCTTGTGACATGTACATAGACCAAAAAATGGGGAAATTTGGTACAGATTTTTCTTCATATCGAGATTTCGATAGAGTAGTTAATAACCCGAAGAATCAGCATTTGATGAAAAAATTACGTGAATGGCCATCAGAAAAATGTACATCTTGTAAATATTTGAATGCTTGTTATGGTGGGTGTCCTGTTCTTTGGAAAAACTATTCGTTTGAAGCACTTGCAAAAGCTAAAGAGAGTTATTATTCAAAATAAGGTAATCTATTGTAAATTTGTTTAAAATATTAGCTATTCTTGCCTTAGATTTAAGAAAAGAATCTCGTGAAAAAGATTGGTTAAAAACAAGAGATATAAAAAGATTATTTTCGATATTGATTTATTTATGAGAAAATACATTGACACATATGCCTTTTGGGTATAATATAATAAAAGAAGTAGATACTTCTATTTGAGGCGTTTGTCAGAAGTGCCTGGCTTAATAAAAACTGAAGAAATTGTGAGGGGTTTGTCAGATGCACCTGTCTAAAAAAAACTGGAGATATTGTATGTAAAGGGGACTTTTGAGTTCCCTTTTTTACTTTTATAAGGAGGAAAAATGGAACCACAGTTATGTTTTATAAGAGAATCTTATTTTAAGAAAAATACAGATTTTGTAAAAATGTTGGATTCTGGAAATACAGGTAAACAATCTAAACGTACACATTTATGCATGATGATTGAAACACATTCGAATAAGTTTTATGTGCCTTTGAGAAATAATTTAGGTGATGAAGTTCGAAAATTTGGTCGGATAGGACATGCTATTCCCTCTGATAAAAGAAAAAAGGCAGGATTGGATTATCGATATGCACTTATTGTTAATGATGATTTTTACATTGAATCACAAACAGAAAAAAAGATTCCGGAATCACAGTATAGAAAAATAAAAAATGATTATGAGGCGATAAAGGCGGAGTTTACAGTCTATGTGAGTGGATTTATTAAAGTGGCAAAAAAGGGACGTATTGAAAAAGAGCCTCTATATAGGGAAAGCTGTTTAGTAAATTTTTTAGAATTGTTGGCGATAAAAAATTAGGAGAAGAATACATGGCAAGAACAAATCAAGGAATTTTTAAAGAAATACGAAAAGAATATGATGAATTACATAATTGTTATATATCGATAGAGAAAGAATATTTCGATGATGAGGTTTGGAATTGTAATAAGGATTTTGTAACAGATTTCGCTTTTGTGGCTGATGATATATATAAAGATGCCAACAGGTTGAGTAGCAAAATTGCAACTATGTTGAAATGTACAAAATTTGAAGACGAAAAGATAATGTGCGAATTTATGGAAATGAGTAATGATTGTAAAAAAATCAAGCAAGAAATAAAATGTAAATTTGATGAAGTTTTAACGCAAATATTATATGGAAGCTATTTTTCTGAATCAGAGAAAAACACTTTAAATTCTATGGCTATATATAATAGTTGATTTTGTATGCATGATAAAATGGAATGAAGGAGACTAAGCTGTGGTGAGGAGTAATGAGAAGCCATGCGTTTGTAACTCGTTTGCAACACTCTGCTGACAAAACCCAGTAAAATCAACGACTTTCAGTTCTCAAAACGATAATCTCAGTTCTCAAAGAGATAATTATCGCGAGACAACAATATTGCAATTCAATTCCTCA
>CAYQRS010000193.1:0-2287 GCA_964419825.1 uncultured Eubacteriales bacterium | reverse complement strand
ATTATAAATTATTATATGTAGTCGAACGCAAAGCGAATTATTAGAAAGGCTGGAACACGCAATGAGAGATGTACCCGAAATTTTCGGCAGCTTGGTCTTTAACGATGATGTTATGAGCGCCCGTCTGCCAAGAGAAATATATGATTCACTGCACAAAACGATTGAAGAGGGCAAGGCACTCGATATAACCGTTGCCAACGCCGTTGCCGCCGCTATGAAGGATTGGGCAATCGAAAAAGGTGCAACGCACTACACCCATTGGTTCCAACCGCTTACGGGAATCACTGCCGAAAAGCACGACAGCTTCCTCACTCCCCAGCCCGACGGCAGGATAATCATGGAGTTTTCGGGCAAGGAGCTTATCAAGGGCGAGCCTGATGCCTCATCGTTCCCATCGGGCGGCTTGAGAGAAACCTTTGAAGCCAGAGGTTACACCGCTTGGGATCCGACCTCTTACGCATTCATCAAGGATGATGCGCTTTGCATACCGACTATTTTCTGCTCATTCGGCGGCGAGGTTCTCGACAAAAAAACGCCGCTCCTGCGCTCAATGGAGGAGGTTGATGCCAAGGCAACACGCCTGCTCAAGCTCATGGGCGACAGCGAGGTTACAAGGGTTAATTCAACCGTTGGCCCTGAGCAGGAATATTTCCTCATCGACAAAGAAACCTACTGCAAGCGTAAGGATATTGTCATAACAGGTCGTACACTTTTCGGTGCAAAGCCCCCGAAGGGTCAGGATTTGGACGATCACTATTTTGGCGTAATCAAGCCGAGAGTTATGGCATTTATGCAGGAGCTTAACGAGGAACTGTGGCGTTTGGGCGTTTATGCAAAAACGGAGCATAACGAAGCCGCACCTGCCCAGCATGAGTTAGCGCCTGTTTTCGCAACCGCCAACATCGCAACTGACCATAACCAGCTCACAATGGAGATTATGAAAAAGGTTGCCGATAAGCATGGGCTTGCCTGCCTTTTGCACGAAAAGCCGTTCGCAGGCGTAAACGGCAGCGGTAAGCATAACAACTGGTCGCTTTCGACAAATTACGGCAAAAATCTTTTCAGTCCTGGCAAAAAGCCGCAGGATAACAAAACCTTCCTTGTGTTCCTCTGTGCGGTGATTGAAGCGGTTGACCGCAGTCAAGATTTGCTCCGCATCGTTTCGTCAAGCGCAGGCAACGACCACCGTCTTGGTGCGGCAGAAGCACCGCCTGCAATCATTTCGATGTTCCTCGGCGATGAATTGACCGAGATTTTGGAAGCAATCGAGCGTGGCGAGCATGGCGATAACAAAAAGGCGGAAAAGGTTATCACGGGCGTTGAAGTCCTGCCCGATTTCCGCAAGGATACAACCGACCGCAACCGCACCTCGCCGATTGCGTTCACAGGCAATAAGTTTGAGTTCCGTATGCTCGGCTCATCGTTCTCGATTGCGGATATCAACACCGTAATCAACACCTCTGTTGCGGATTCGCTGGATAAGCTTTCAGATAGGCTTGAAACCACCGCAGACAGAGAAAAAGAGATTGATGCATGGATGAGCGAAACGATAGCCCGCCATAAGCGCATCATTTACAACGGCAACAACTATTCCGAGGAATGGATTGAAGAAGCGCACCGCAGAGGTCTTTATGAGCTTAAAACAACAGCCGATGCAGTTCCGCTTTTTGTGAGCGAAAAGAACATCGAGCTCTTCACAAAGCATAAGATTTTCACAAAGAGTGAGATTGCTTCACGCTGTGAGATTATGCTTGAGAATTATTGCAAGGTGCTGAAAATCGAGGCGTTGACGATGCTTGATATCGCACGCAAGGAGATTATGCCTGCGGTAATCAGCTATACGAACGAGGTTGCCAAGGGCGTGAAGCTCAAAAAGGAAATCGGTGTTGCAACGGAAAACGATGGCGTGATTAAGCTTTACGGCGAGCTTAGCGAGCTTTCGAGCAAGCTTTACAACAAGACCGAGGCGCTTGAAGCAACGCTCAAGGGTCAGCAGGAGAACGCCGATAGCCTTGAAGCGTCGGCATATTGCAGGGACAAGCTTGTTCCTGCGATGAACAGCCTGCGCACGGTCGCAGATAAGCTCGAAACCATCGTTGCAGAAAAATATTGGCCCTATCCCACCTACAGCGAATTGCTGTTCAATGTTTAATCGGCTTTGGATTAACCGATTTAATCAGCGTTTTGCTCGGTGGCACAGGGTTGCTTGGTTTGCACAGGGTTGCTTGATTTGCATAGAATTACTCGGCAACCGGAATATCATCACACCCAAAGAGGAGTATCTCAG
>CAYQRS010000192.1:0-2323 GCA_964419825.1 uncultured Eubacteriales bacterium | reverse complement strand
CCTTGCCGTTTTCAAAGAAGAACAGCATTTGACCGCCGTATTCCTTTGTCAAAGCCATATAGCTGACAATTTCATCAGGCTCCATACCGAGCTTTGCAGGCACATAATCGCCCAAGGCGCTTGCCTTAGTGTAATCAAAATCATCTGCCTTTGCCTTATAAACCTGACATTTGTTGGTGAAGAAGAGCAGCTCGACATCGTTGGTTGTTTCGTAGGCAGCGGCAATTTCGTCGCCCTCCTTAACCTTCTGCTCACCGCTCATACGCAATGAAAGAGGGGTGATTTTTTTGAAATAGCCCTGTGCGGAAATAAAGATATGGCACGGCTCATTTGAAACAGGCTCTTCCGCTTCATCCTCCGCAATCTCTGCGCTGTAAATAATCTCACTGCGGCGCTCCTTGCCGTACTTTTTGGTGACATTCTGAAGCTCGGCAATGATAATCTTTTTTATGCGCTGCTTCTTTGCCAATATATCCTCCATATCGGCAATCGATTCGGTGAGGCTTTCAATATCCTTGGTGTGCTTGAGGATATATTCACGGTTCAGGTGGCGCAGCTTGATTTCCGCAACATATTCCGCCTGAATCTCGTCAATGCCGAAGCCGATCATAAGGTTTGTAACAACCTCTTTTTCCTCATCGGTGTTGCGAATAATCTCAATCGCGCGGTCAATATCGAGCAGGATTTTCTGCAAGCCCTCCAAAAGGTGAAGCCTATCCTTGCATTTTTTCAAATCGAAATATGTTCTCCTGCGAACGCACTCGCTACGGAAAGCGATCCACTCGAGAAGGAGCTGCTTTACGCCCAAAACCTGCGGCATATCGGCAATCAAAACATTGAAGTTGCAGGAGAAGGTGTCCTCCAGCGGAGTCATCTTATAAAGCTTAAGCATCAGCTTATCGGGATCGACACCACGCTTGAGGTCGATTGTGACCTTAAGACCGCTCTTATCCGTTTCGTCACGAACATCGCTGATTTCCTTGAGCGAGCCTGCCTTGAATTTTTCGATGATTTTGTCGATAATCGCCTCAGCTGTTGTTGTGGGCGGAATTTCGTAAACATCGATGCAGTTGTTTGCTTTATCGTAGTTGTATTTTGCCCTGACCTTAATTGAACCTCTGCCGTTGTTGATGACATTCGCCATCTCTGCGGCATTGTAAATAATCTGACCGCCGCCGATAAAATCGGGGGCTTTGATGATTTCGCTCACATCAAAATCAGGATCCTTGATAAGTTCAATCGTAGCTTCACAGATTTCGTTAAGGTTAAAGGAGCAAATCGAGCTTGCCATACCGACGGCAATACCTGTGTTTGCGTTAACAAGAACGCTTGGGAAGGAAACAGGCAAAAGCCTCGGCTCTTTCATCGAATTATCGTAGTTATCGACAAAATCGACCGTGTCCTTATCAATGTCGGCAAAAAGCTCGGCGCATATTGATTCAAGCTTTGCCTCAGTATAACGGGAAGCCGCCCACATCATATCCCTTGAATATGCTTTACCGAAGTTACCCTTTGAGTCAACAAGCGGATGGAGCAACGCCTCATAGCCTCTTGAAAGGCGCACCATCGTATCGTAAATTGCGGCATCACCGTGAGGGTTGAGCTGCATCGTGCGTCCGACAATGTTGGCAGATTTAACACGGTTGCCGTTGAGCAAGCCCATTTTATACATCGTGTAAAGAAGCTTGCGGTGTGCAGGCTTCAAGCCATCAATTTCGGGAATCGCACGGGACATTATAACGCTCATCGCATAAGGCATATAGTTGATTTCAAGCGTATCTGTAATGCGCTGATTGACGACCTCGCCTGCACCGAGAATATGTGCCTTGGGGTCGATATCGTTTTTCGGCTGTCTTTCTGTTTTTTTCTTTGCCATTTTCAATCGCTCCCCTTTCTCAGCTTACATCGGCCATATCAACATAGAGATGACCGTTGTCGGCGATATACTGTTTTCTGCCTGCAAGGTTATCACCAAGCAGCAAATCGAATTTTTCCGCAGTTGCCTGAGCAACATCGGGTTCAATTTTGATCAAGCGGCGTGAAGCAGGATTCATCGTCGTCATCCACATCATATCAGCATCGTTTTCACCAAGACCCTTTGAGCGCTGAATTGTGAATTTCTTGCCCTCAAGCTGAGCCAAAACATCGTCTTTTTCCTTTTCGTTATAAGCAAACCATGTTTCGTCCTTATAGCTTATTTCGTAAAGCGGCGATTCCGCAATGAAAACATAGCCCTTTTCAATCAAGGTGGGCATAAGGCGGTAAATCATCGTTAAAATGAGAGTGCGAATCTGGAAGCCGTCAACATCGGCATCGGTACAGA
>CAYQRS010000191.1:0-2337 GCA_964419825.1 uncultured Eubacteriales bacterium | reverse complement strand
ACTGTCTTGTCACCAGGGCGCAGATGCAGGTGATAAGTGTTGCAAAGCTGAACCTGACAATGAATATCCTTCAAATCGTAAGCGCTGACACCGCCTTTTATAGCGCCGCAGGTTGCAACGTTCATAAATGCAGGGGTTTGAACCGTACCGTGTACGGTAATAAATTCGCCTCTTCTGGCGTTGCCTTCTGTTTTAATAAGCTTATACATCTGTTATTTATTCAGCCTTTCCGTTTAAATCAACGAACATTGATGAATCACCAAATGAAAAGAAACGGTATTTTTCTTTTACAGCAATTTCATAAGCGTTCATAGTGTTTTCATAGCCTGCAAAAGCGCTGACAAGCATAATCAAAGTGCTTTCAGGCAAATGGAAATTAGTAATAAGTGCATCAATACATTTGAATTTATAACCGGGATAAATAAAAATGCTTGTATCTCCCTCATCCTCGATTATTTTACCATGCTTGCTCGCAACGGATTCGAGGGTGCGGCAGGTTGTTGTGCCAACTGCGAAAACTCTGCCCGAATTGCGGTGAGTTTCGTTGATAAGGTCAGCGGTTTCTTGCGGAAGATAGTAATGCTCGGAATGCATAAGATGGTTTTCGATGTTTTCTTCCTTAACAGGTCGGAATGTACCAAGACCGACATGGAGAGTGACCTTGCCGATTTTGATACCCTTTTCCTTGATTTTTTCTAAAAGCTCAGGCGTAAAATGCAAGCCTGCTGTCGGCGCTGCGGCAGAACCGAGGTTTGCGGAATAAACAGTTTGATACCGCTCATTGTCCTCAAGCTTTTCTGTTATATAATGCGGCAAAGGCATCTCGCCTATTTGGTCAAGAAGATTATAGAAGTTGCCGTCATAGCTGAATTTGATAAGTCTGTTGCCGCCGTCAAGCACATCGATAACTTCACAGCTCAGTAAGCCCTCGCCGAAATCGAAAACAGTACCAGGCTTGGCTCTTCTACCCGGACCTGCAACAGCCTCCCAAACATCCTTTTCCTTTTGGCTCAGAAGCAAAAATTCAACAACAGCACCTGTTTCACGCTTAACGCCGTATATACGGGCAGGCAAAACACGGGTGTCGTTAATAACCAAGCAGTCATTTTCAGTGATATAATCCAATATATCATAGAAATGCCTATGCTGAATTTCACCGCTTTTTTTGTCAACAACCATCATTCTGGAGCTGTCTCTCGGCTCAACAGGGGTCTGTGCGATCAATTCTTGGGGTAAATTATAATAAAAATCTGATTTTTTCATTGCAAAACACCTTAATATGTGGTAATATAACTTGTATTATATTGCAAAGTGCGTTTGAATGCAAGCAATTTAGTTAATATTTTTTTGGAGGTATGTTCAGAATGAAAAAGTATAAAGTAGGTATCGTTGGTGCAACCGGCATGGTCGGTCAGCGTTTCATCACATTGCTCGATAATCATCCGTGGTTCGATATTACTGTTCTTGCGGCAAGTTCACGTTCAGCAGGCAAGCCCTACAAAGAGGTTGGCGGCAAGCGTTGGATGATGGATGTTCCCTTCTCAGAAAAAGTCGGTGATATGATTATCATGGATGCAACAGCAGATGTTGAAAAAATCGCATCAATGGTTGATTTCGTTTTCTGCGCAGTTGATATGAAAAAAGACGAAATCAAGGCTCTTGAGGAAGAATACGCTAAGCATGAGTGCCCTGTTGTTTCAAACAACTCCGCTCACAGACATACACCTGATGTTCCCATGGTTATTCCCGAGCTTAACCCCGAACATACTGCTATCATCGAGGCACAGCGTAAACGCCTCGGTACAAAGCGCGGCTTCATTGCTGTTAAATCAAACTGCTCACTTCAGAGCTATGTTCCTGCAGTTTTCCCGCTCAATAAATTCGGTGTTAAAGAGGTTCTCGTTTGCACATATCAGGCAATTTCAGGTGCAGGCAAAAACTTCGAAACATGGCCCGAAATGGTTGATAACGTCATCCCCTTCATCGGCGGCGAGGAAGAGAAATCAGAAAAAGAGCCTCTTAAGATTTACGGCAAAATCAACGGCGATGTTATCGAAGATGCAACAAGCCCTGCATTCACAGCACAGTGCATCCGTGTGCCTGTAAGCAACGGTCACATGGGAGCTGTTTTTGTCAGATTTGAGAACAAGCCCTCAAAAGAAGAAATCCTCGATGTTTGGAAGAACTTCAAGGGCGTTCCGCAGGAACTTGAGCTTCCCAGCGCACCCAAGCAGTTCCTGAACTATTTTGTTGAGGACAATATGCCTCAGACAAAGCTCAACCGTGACCTTGAGGGCGGTATGGCTGTTTCAATCGGTCGCCTTCGTGAGGATACAC
>CAYQRS010000190.1:0-2363 GCA_964419825.1 uncultured Eubacteriales bacterium | reverse complement strand
CTTGAATGCAGCCTTGCCGATAACAGTAACGGCATCGGGCTTTTTCAAATCGCTTCCGAGCTTTGCGAAAACCTTATTGAAGCTGACACCGACCGAAACCGTAAGCCCCGTTTCCGCCTTAACCGTTTTGCGGATTGCGTGTGCAATCTCCTCACCGCCGCCGAACAGCCGCACGCTCCCCGTGACATCGAGCCAGCTTTCGTCAATGCCGAACGGCTCGATTGCATCGGTGTATCTTTCATAAATTGAACTGACCGTGCGTGAAAAATATGCGTATTTTTCGTAATGCGGCGGCAAAATCACAAGCGAGGGGCATTTCTGCTTTGCCTGCCAAATCGCCTCAGCCGTTTTGACTCCCGCTTTTTTCGCAAGCTCGTTTTTTGCCAAGATTATGCCGTGCCTTTGCTCAACATCGCCTGCAACAGCAACAGGCTGACCGACCAAATCACTGCGACCAAGACATTCAACGGAAGCGAAAAAATTATTCAAATCACAATGCAGAATTACCCTTTCCGCCATTAAAATCCACCTCTGAACATTTGTTCTTTAATATAGTAGCACAAATGTTCTGCTTTGTAAAGGGGTAAATCAATTTTAATCAAGCCTGCGTTCGCCAATTTTCTTAACACCGCAACATTCAAAAAGAGCGGAAAGGAATGTCAATCGGTCTGTGTCGGGCGGACAAAGCTTCAGGTAATCCGAAAAGGCATCGAGTGGGCAATCAGCAATTTTTTCGCAGGAAAAATTGACCCTTGCATTCTTGACCGATTGCTCGGCAACAGCAAAATCAAATTCCTCATTCTCATCGATGCACCTCTCAGTAACAAGCGCAAAGCCATATTCATTCAGCAGCTCCCCTGCGGTCCTTCGGTACAGCTCGGTGTTATCCGTAACAACCCTGATTTTTGCGGCAAAGGGCACAAGCCGATGAACATAATCGGCAAGCACGGCAAAGCGGTCAACAATCAAAGCCGAGGAGCAAAAGGACTTGCCCGAAGCGGAGGCAAAATGCACCGCCGAATTAAGCATTAACAGCAGCGGCAAAACGCTCGGTTCAAAAACCACAAGCGGCGAATCCGGCGGCAAATCAACATTTTTCGCAAGCACAAGGCTGCGACTGCAACAGCCGCAATTTAGTGCAACCTTCTGCCAATCAATCCCCTTTTTTGACGGCACGACGCTTATCACACGGAACGGAGCACCGCCCTTAACGGCAACCTGCCTTGCGCTGATTTCACAGCGCCGAGTTCTTCTTTTCGGCTCATTAACGCTTAAAACGGCAAACATATCCCACACCTCGTTAAGATATATGCAACAAAAAAGCGGCTGATGAACCCATCAGCCGCAAAGCGTAAGTGTTATAAAATTATTCTTCCGTCTCTTCCTTATCTCTGCGCTTTTTATAATCGGCAAAGGCGAAGCAGAACATACCAATCAAAGCACCTGCACTGCCATTGATGAAATCCCACATCGTGTCAACAAGACCGCTGTCGGAAAAAGGGGTGTGCATTTGCAGAGTGAAGCCGTAAAGACGGTCCATTGTGAATTCATAAATCTCCCAGCCGACAAGGATTGCAATCGACATCGCAAAGCCTGCCATTGCGCCGATTGACGGAGCAAGGGGGATTTTCTTTTTCTCCTGCATAATGAACAACAGCCTTGCACACCAACCTGCGGCAATGAAGCCTGCGAAGAAATGAGTCACAATATCCGAGCCTGTAAAATCGGTGCGGTTATTGAGCGTTGAGCCGACGCAAATTCCAAGCGTAATGAACAGGTTGAGATGCGTTTGGAACTGCCACGGAAGCTGAGTTATGAACGACTTGCCGCCCAAGAGCTGGAACAAATCCCACAAATGGGTGAAAGCGATGCCGAACAAGCCCTCCAAAAATTCGGAGGTATAGCCTCTGAACAAGCCGTTGATGCCCCAAGCGAGCAAAGCCGCACGGCAAGCCCACCACAAAACGATTGTTTTTGTGGGCATGGGTGTAATCGGGTTAAGCTTTTTTTTAATCATCAATTATTCCTCATACAGCGCCGAGATATTCCTCCAGCGTAACGCCGGAAGCTTTGATTTCCTTAGCAACATCAACGCCGACATAGCGCCAATGCCAAGGCTCATAGGTAACCTTGGTTATGCTTTGAGTCTGCTTTTCGTAGCGGAGAATGAAGCCGTAATCGGCGGCGTGCTCACTCAGCCACTTGAAAGCATTGGTTTGAGCGAAGCTTTCCTCAAGGCTTGTGTTGCCGTCAGTGCCGAAATCCATTGCCAAGCCTGCGTTGTGCTCGCTTGAGCCAGGCATAAGCACAATCTTAGCGGCAAGACGAGTAGCCTCGGCTTTAGAATAACCCAAAGTTGTGTA
>CAYQRS010000189.1:0-2405 GCA_964419825.1 uncultured Eubacteriales bacterium | reverse complement strand
AAAAAATCTCCCTGCAATTCGGTTATGCCAAACTGCAAGGAGAAATGTTATTTGCTTGATTATTCACTTACGAAGTTATCAAAGTAACCCTGAATATGGATAATCGGTGTGCCCTTATCGCCCGAACCTGAGGTAAGGTCGCAAAGTGAGCCGATGAGGTCTGTGAGCTGGCGGGGAGTTGTGCCCTGCGAAGCCATATTGCCAACAAGGTTATCCTGCTTTGTCTTGATGCTGTTGGAGATTGCTTCTTTAAGCTCTGCACCGCTGAGGCTTGCAAAATCGTTATCGGCAAGGTATTTGAGCTTAAGCTCGTTCGGTGTGCCGATCAAGCCGTCTGTGTAAGCGGGGGAAACAACGGGATCTGCAAGCTCCCAAATTTTGCCCTGAGGATCCTTGAATGCACCGTCGCCGTAAACCATAACTTCAACGTGCTTGCCTGTCTTTTCAAGAAGCTGTGACTGAATGTCGAGAACAAGCTGCTTGCATTCGTTGGGGAAAAGCTTGATTGTGTTCTCGGTTGATTTGTTTGAACCGAGCAGACCGTATTTTGCGTTGTAGCCGCTGCCGTTAACGGGTGCGGTGAGAATATCGTCAAGACCGCAAACTGCCTTTGCGCCGTTCTCTTTGAGGATGCGCTTTGTGCGTGCTCTTGTGTGAATGTCGCAGGTGAGAACGCAATCGGTGTAATCGAGGATTGTCTTTGCCTGATTTGCAAAGATTACCTCAACCTCTGCGCCTGCTTCACGGATGATGCTTGAATAATATTCAACATAATCAACACCTGTGAATTCGTGCTTGTTTTCGCCGAAAAGCTCACGGTATTTTTCGAGTGTGAGCACATCGGAATAGGGGTTAATACCGGCATTGTCAAGCTGATCGTAAGTGAGCAATGCGTTGCCGACCTCATCGCTGGGGTAGCTGAGCATAAGAACAATCTTTTTGCAGCCCATTGCAATGCCTTTAAGGTTAATTGCAAAACGGTTACGGGAAAGAATTGGGAAGATAACGCCGACGGTTTCGCCGCCAAGCTTATTCTTTACATCCTCTGCGATTGCTTCAACTGATGCGTAATTGCCCTGCGCACGTGCAACGATTGATTCTGTTAATGCAATTACATCTCGGTTGCGGAATTCGTAGCCTTCGCTCTGTGCGGCCTCGATAACGCTGTTGACGGTGATGTCAACCAAATTATCGCCCTCACGAATGATGGGGCAACGAATACCTCTTGATACTGTACCGACTTTTCTTTCCATGTTGTTTGCACCTCTTTTAAAAATAGGTTGTGTTATAAAAACAAAACATAAGCATTATAACGCTAACCGGTTAAGATTGCAATAATAAAATTACACAAATCTAACAACGGAATTATAGCATAATTGTTGCTCTTGTGCAAGTGAAAAGACACAAAATTGCAAAAAATGCGGTTTTGAGCTTCTTTTTTGACTTGATTATGCAAGCAAAAGAGTTTATAATAATCATAAAATCCCAAAAATGATGTTGGAGAACGGTCTATGAATTTTGTAATTAAAGGTAATATTTATTTCAGCCTATCAAAAAATGAGATAAAGGCGGCGGAAAACGCCTATCTCGTTTGCATCAACGGCAAAAGTGCAGGCGTTTTTGATACCCTGCCGCAGGAATATCAGCAGCTTGAGCTGTTCGATTACAGCGGCAAAACGGTAATTCCAGGTCTTATCGATTTGCACGCCCATGCTCCGCAATATTCTTACCGTGGCACGGCGATGGATTTGGAACTGCTCGATTGGCTTGAAAAATACACCTTCCCCGAGGAAAGCAAGTTTGCCGACAGAGAATATGCAAAAAAATCTTATTCCGTTTTTGTTGATGATTTGCTCCACAGCGCAACAACAAGAGCCTCGCTTTTTGCGACGGTTCACCGTGAGGGTACAATGGAGCTTATGTCCTTGCTTGAAGAAAGTGGACTCATAACCTGCGTCGGCAAGCTCAATCAGGATCGCAACTGCCCTGATTACATCGTTGAAACAACGCAAGGCTCTGCTGATGAAACACGCAAATGGATTGATGAATGTAATTTCCTCCGCACTAAGCCTATCATAACCCCACGCTTCATACCAACCTGCAGCGATAGCCTTATGCAGGCGATAGGGGAGCTTGCCGCAGAGGAAAATGTTCCCGTTCAATCGCATCTTTCCGAAAATTCTGGTGAGATCGCTTGGGTTAAGGAGCTTTGCCCGTGGGCGAAAAATTACGGCGATGTTTATGAACGCTTCGGCTTTATGGGCAAGCCCGTCAAAAGCATTATGGCGCATTGCATTTGGTCGGATGATGATGAAATCGCCTTGATGAAAGAAAGAGAAACCTTTGTTGCACATTGTCCGCTTTCAAATTCAAATGTTATTGCAGGCATCGCTCCTGTTAAAAAG
>CAYQRS010000188.1:0-2452 GCA_964419825.1 uncultured Eubacteriales bacterium | reverse complement strand
ATTTTGGAAATACGCTCGTCGGTGAGCAGACCGCGAAGCTCATTGATCTTATCGTCAAGTTTTTTTCTCAAGACTTCGGATTTTAAAACACGGCTATGGAGCGTTGAACCCCAATAGTTAGATACACCTCTCATATAGGTGTATCCGGCAGGCTCATTGTCATACGCAATGTCCTCCTCGTATCCCCAGGCGCCGTCGTTATCCCAAGAGATGAAATACCACTTGTTTCCGTTTTGCGGGCTGTAAAGATAGAAGTTTTGGCTTGTGGTATCGGTGTTTCCCGTCAGCATTTGGAAAGCAAGCCAGGTGAAATAATTTTCTTCGTCAAAATACCGCGCCAATATTTCTTCTATCGGTATCGAATAATTGTTCAGATCCTTCAGCATTGTGATGAGCTTTGTGTGATCGTCGTTGCCCTTTATTTCAAGGACCTTTTCAAAGGCGGCCTCATCATATTCGGGATCGTCTTTAAGCTTCAGAGCATCATACTCCAGAAATTCGAACATAGTTGCCTTATAAAGCTGTCCGAATTCGTCAAGGCCGTGGTTTCTCAAATACGCCTTGTTGACCTGCTCGACCTGCGTGTACAAGCCGTAGTTTTCGAACTGTGCGTTGGTATTCCCCTCGGTCAAATCCTTGACATAGAGCTGAACGAACTGAGTTCTTATGCTGAAAGCACCGGGGATGGTTTTAAGCAGATCATAGCTGAGCTTATTGCGGAAGCGCACCGAATCGTAAACGTGCTTATTCAATATAATGGTACGCTGTTCACGCCAATAGCCTTCGTTTTTGTTGATCTTGATCTTATAGGATTTCTGAGGAGAGCGTGTACTTGTCGCGCCGCGTATCTGAACGATGCAGTTCGGGGCAAACTCACCGTAGCCGAACGAGCCCTGTGTCGGGCCGTTTTCATCACCGACCTGCAAAATACCCTCAACACGGTAGCGGTCGATGCCCTGCTCCTCATAGTAATAGATCGAATGAGCATTGACCTCGCTCCAGGTATGGTTGGTGTTATCCGACTCATTTCCCTGACTGACCGTCAAATACATTGTGATGACCGAATCCTCATCGTCATCATTGTAAATGACCGACGAATCCTGCACCTTCACGCTGTCAACGTCCGAGCCCGTCACTTTGCCGCCCTGTGACTGTGAGGCTGTGCTTTTGCAGCCCGAAGTCACAAGAAGCAAGCACAAAAGCAAGCTTAAAAGTGCTCCATTTTTAATCTTCATTTTCTTGAACCTCCCTTTTCTCAACGGCTTCTCTGCGCCGTTTCTGAACGCGTGCCGCACGTGCTTCAAAATGATCCGCAATGCGGGTGAACAAGCCGTTGTGTGCGACCGCAAAAAGCGGCTGTCGGCTTAAAACATTGTACTTCAGCTTTCTCAAATAATTGCAAAGTATCAAGCAAGCAGTGATACAAAAGCACATACTGCCCAAAACAAACGGGATACCGTAAAACGAATTAAATATGAGTGCAAACAGAAGTGTCAAAACATTGGTAACCGCGGCAAAGACCGCAGTGCTTATCATAGCGCCTCTCATATCCGAAAAATACTGAGAAATCAGCATAATACTGTTGCCGATCGCATAGAACGCATATCCCACGCAGAGCGTTCTGAAAATTCGGAGCATCTCTTCGCTGAAGCCGAGAGGCAAATTCGGAAGCACTATCGTTCCGACGATTATAAATACCAAGGTCGAGAATATCTGCTTTAACGAAAGATAGCCTATTTCCTCGCTCAGAACTCGTATCATATTCTTTTCCTGCTCATCGATATTTTCGATTGAACCGCCGTCGTTGAAAAGGCTGAAATACTCTTTATATTCGGGATAAAACCGAGTTTCGACCGACGTGGTGAAATTGACCGTTGTGATAAGTATCGAAAAGAACGCAAATATAGCCGGAACATCATATGTCGGAGCACCGAAAAACTTTCCCTCGACCTGCACGCTGAGTGAACTGAACCACCACATAATGACCAAGTGACCGAACAATCCGAGCGTCGTGAACAAGCCGACAAACATAAGCTGAGGAACTCTGTCTATCCATTCCAAAAAGCGGAATGATGTTCCGAAACCCTCGGGAAAGGTTTTATACAGAATGGCAAAATACCATATCATCATTATCATATAGCCGACCGTTACCGACAAAAGCACCGCCGTAATAACGTCTATCTTAAGTATCCAGATGCACACAGCCGCCAAAAGCAATGCCACCGCGACCGAAACGGTAAAGGCTATGATTATGCTTTTGAAATCCTTCAGCATTGTCAAATAGTTTATCTCAGTCCAGACAACTATCAACACCACGAAGAAAAGCAATGCCAACACCCGATATATCGGTTCGATGCCGGCGAAATGAAGAAATATACCGTAGGGTATAGCTCCCAAAACGATCATTATCGCAACGCTTCCGAAAAGTGACGGCATCAGCAGCTTATAATTC
>CAYQRS010000187.1:0-2522 GCA_964419825.1 uncultured Eubacteriales bacterium | reverse complement strand
GCTTCTGCATCAGCCTTAAGCTTCTGAAGAATCATTGCGGAAATTTCCTGAGGTGTGTAACGCTTCTCGTCGATTTTAACGCCGTAGTCAGTGCCCATCTGGCGCTTGATTGAAGCGATTGTACGGTCGGGGTTGGTGATAGCCTGACGCTTTGCAACCTGACCTACCATTCTCTCGCCGTCCTTGCTGAAAGCAACAACAGAGGGAGTTGTTCTTGCGCCCTCCGCATTTGCAATAACAACAGGCTCGCCGCCTTCAATAACTGCTACACATGAGTTTGTTGTACCAAGGTCGATACCGATAACTTTTGACATAACTATTACTCCTTTAGTTCATTTGATTTATTTAATAAGTATTATTACCGTCAGTTAGCAACTTGAACCGTTGCACAACGAACAATTCTTTCGCCGATTTTGTAGCCCTTTGCAAAAACCTGAGCAACAACGCTTTCGCCCAAATCCTCGCTGTCGATGTGCATAACTGCGTTGTGCATCATCGGGTCAAATTTATCGCCTGCTTCGCCGAAAGGCTCAACGCCCATCTTCTTGAAAATGTCACCGAATTGCGTGAATATCATTTCCATGCCCTTTTTGTAGCTCTCAAGGTCAGCTGCGGTGTTGGCATTTGCACGCTCAAAATTATCGAGAACAGGCAAAAGCTCGCCGATGATATAGGCTTTTATGTCGCCGTTGAGGGATTCTTTTTCACGCTGGGTGCGTTTCCTGTAGTTGTCGTATTCTGCGGCAAGGCGAAGATATTGATCCTGCTGTGCTTCAAGCTGAGCCTCAAGCTCTGCAACCTTGTCTTTTTTCTTTGTCTTTTTTTCTTTTTTCGCTTCTTTCACTTCTTCGTTTTCGGTCAAATTCTCTTTTTCACTCACTTTTTAAAAGCCTCCTTTGTTTTAATCTTCCATTGTTTCGGTCAAAATCTTGCCGACCAAGCCCGAAACAAATTTCATATAAGGTATCAGCCTTGCGTAATCGAGCCTTGTCGGACCGATAATTCCGAGCGCACCGCTTCTTGTGCCGTTAATATCGTAATGCGAAATAATTACGCTGGAATTTGCAAGCTGCTTATATTCGTTTTCTGTGCCGATTTTAACATCAATATCGTCTTTGCCTTTGGCAATGAGCTGTGCGATCGGCTCGCCTTTTCGCAAGAATTCCATCAGCTCGATGACATTGCCGCCAAGCTCACGGTGGTTAAAGAGGTTCGATTGCCCCTCAAGCATTACATCGGAGTTGAGCGCATCGTTTGCCAAATCGCTCAATGCAACGAACAGCGGCGACATCTCAAAGGCGTGCTCGCCGAGCGAAGCAACAAGCGTTTGAAGCATAACCGTGCCGATTTCTTCAAGCGGTTTGCCGATGAAGCCTGAATTGCAAACGGAGTAAAAGCGTTCGACCGTTGCCTGCGTGATTGGCATATCACAGCGGCAAGCCTTGCTCTTGAGCGTGCCTGCCGAGGTGAGCAGAACCACCATTGCAGTGTGCTTGCTGACGGGAACGATTTCCGCTCTGCGAACCGTTGCGGATTGCGCACCCGGCATCGTTGTGACTGCGGCGCAATTCGTCAGCCCTGCGAGAACCTCGCCCGCTTTTTCGAGGAGCTGTTCGGGGTCGCCCCTGTTGGCGGAAAAGGTGTTGGCTATGCTTTTGCAATCCTTCTCGCTGATTTCAAGCTTGTTCATAAGCTTGTCGATGTAGTAGCGGTAGCCGAGCGTTGTCGGAACTCTGCCAGCCGAGGTGTGCGGCTGTTCAAGATAACCGAGCTGCGCCAAATCAGCCATCTCGTTGCGAATCGTTGCGGAGGAAACGGAAAAATCAAGCTCGTTAAGCAGATTTTTGGAGCCGACAGGTTCGCCGGTTCTAATGTAGCTTTCGATAACGGCGGCAAGAATTTTTTGCTTGCGTGGTGTCATTTCCATTGCTATTCCTCCTTATTGCTAAATTTAGCACTCGCACTTATGGAGTGCTAACAAGATATATAATATATCGAAAGTCAAAGAATGTCAAGGGTTTTAAAGGAGATTTTTGTTAATTGTTTGTGAATAGTTTTTCGCAAAAGTTTAACATTTCGCCTTAATAATTATAAACATTACCTTATGGCGTTCAACAACGGTGCGGTTTTCGCCGCCATCTCGTTCCTGCGAACCCTGCTGTTTCAGGTCATCGCCGTAATGTGCCTGCCGATGATTTTTGATTTGAACGGAATCTGGTTCGCCATAACCGCTCAGAGCTTGCCGCCCTCGCCGTTTCTGTGTTCTTCTTTAAGAAAATGAAAAATAAGTATAGGTATTAAGTGTAAAAATTTGTTATAAGCAAAGGTGGCTATTGACAAATCGGCTCACCTTTGCTAAAATAGCATTTGCAATTTAATACGGAGAGTTGTCCGAGTGGTCGAAGGTGCAGCACTCGAAATGCTGTAAGCTGAAAGGCTTCTAGGGTTCGAATCCCAAACTCTCCGCCAAAAGGCGCTTGCGTTACGCACGCGCTTTTTTTATTTTCTTTTTTATTATTTAC
>CAYQRS010000186.1:0-2527 GCA_964419825.1 uncultured Eubacteriales bacterium | reverse complement strand
ATAAGGTGCATACCTGCAGCACGTGCCATCTGTGCAAGGCGGCAAATTGAATCTTCAACCTCATTTTGTGCAACCATCATAAGGTCGGAAAGCTCATCGATGAAAATACAGATTTGGTACATTTTTTCCATACCCTCTGTCTTTTCGGCAAGCTTATTATAGCCCTTAATATCACGAACGCCCTTTTCCGAAAAGAGCTTATATCGCTTGAGCATTTCCGCAACCGCCCATTGGAGCGCACCTGCAGCCTTTCGAGGATCGGAAACGACAGGAACAATCAAATGAGGGATTCCGTTATAAATCGTGAATTCAACCTGCTTCGGGTCAATCATAACAAGCTTGACCTCATCTGGTGTTGAATTGAAAAGAATACTGACGATCATTGCGTTAAGGCAAACAGATTTACCTGAACCCGTTGTACCTGCAATCAGCAAGTGAGGCATTTTTGCAATATCCGTGCAGATAACATTGCCCGAAATATCCTTACCTAATGCGACATTGAGCTTGCTCTGGGCGTTCTTGAACTGCGGAGAATCGATAATTTCACGCAGAGTAACCGTCAAGCGCTTGCGGTTAGGCACTTCAATGCCAACCGCAGCCTTGTTCGGAATCGGAGCTTCGATACGAACACCTGTTGTTGCGAGGTTCATTGCAATATCATCTGCCAAGCCCGAAATACGGCTGATTTTGATACCTGCCGCAGGCTGAATCTCGTACCTTGTAACCGACGGACCACGGACAATATCAACGATTTTTGTTTCAATATTGAAGCTACGCAGAGTTTCAACAAGCTTGTTGGCGTTTGCGGTAAGCTCCTCTTTGATGTCGGCATCGCCGAAGCTTTGTCCCTCGGCAAGACATTCAACATCGGGAAGAACATAATTGCGCCTTTGTGATGCGGAATCATCATCGTCTTCCTCGTTCATAGGCAAGGTTTCCTGCTGAGGAGGATGCTCCTCAACCTCTCTGCTCGCTTTGTCGATAAGGTCAACAACATCCTGCGCAGGTGTCAGCTCAGGCTCGGCAAAGCTTGCGGCAGAGTCATCCTGTGCAAGCGCTTCTTTGCTTTCGGGTTCATCGCAAACAATATCGATGTTTGCGGGAATCGGACTGAAAACAGGAATATCGATGTTATCGCCTTCATCGGTTTCGATGGGCGTGGGTTCATTTTCGTTTTCTTCGTTCTTATCGGGAACGGGATCGTAATCCTCGTTAAAAAATCCTTTTGGGAGCTTTGAGCCTTTGAGGACTTTTTCGCTTTCCGGCTTTTTGTAGGGTGCGTTTTTCTTTGAGGGCTTTGAGGGCTTTTCCTCAACGATTTCCTCAAGCTCACGCTCCTGCTTGATTTTGTCGAGCTTTTCGACTGTATAATCGGTCGCACGGCTGAACGGCTTTGAAAGTAGTTCAACAAGCCTTGTTATGGTTGTGCCTGTGAGGAGCATTACAAGAACAAGAATCAAAATAATCAGCGTAATCAAGCCGCCGGTTTTGCCGAAAAGCTTTGCCAAAATTCCGCCGAAAAATGCGCCTGCAACGCCGCCGTTGTTGAATTTCAGACCCGTTTCCCAAGCCTCGACAATCTGCTCACCAAGGGATGAAAAATTGAGATAATCCGAATTGTGTGAGGCAGTATGCAGGGCGGAGGAAAGGCTGATTGCGGCAGTACCCAAGCCAACGAGCCTGAGCGTTAAATTATTAAGCTGTTTATCCTTTGCGAGTGCATAGGAAGTGTAGAACATCATAAACGGCACAGTAAAGGCGCAGACACCGAAAACGCCAAAAAAGACATCTTTGATTGCCTGCCAAAGGTTGGTTTTGCCCTCCGATGCACCGCTCGGAACGATTGTGACAAAGAGCAAAAACAGGGCAAGTGCAAGCAGAACGCTTGAGATGACCTGCCTTTTTGCGGCGGCACGCTGAGCGGCGTTCTGTTCTGCGGCTTTTGCCGCCTTGGAGCTTGTCGGCTTCTTTGCGGCAGTCTGCTTGGTCTTGCCGCTTTTGGGCGCTTGCTTCTTTTTGTTGTTTGATGTGTTTGAATTAGCCATTATATATCCTCAAATCGGTTAAAATTACATATATAGGTTATTATAGCATTTCAAAAACAGATAATCAACAAGTTATGCAACTTTTTTGTGCAAAAAACAATATATAGTATTATTTTGTGATAAGTGATTGACAAATTTCGATTTTAGTTTTAATATATTGCTATATATTTAATCGGAGGTAGAAACAATGGGTTACAATATTGCACAAAAACTCATTAAAAGCCATCTCGTAAGCGGCGAAATGATTCCCGGCACAGAGATCGGCCTTAAAATCGACCAAACCCTCACTCAGGATGCTACAGGAACAATGGCTTACCTTGAGTTTGAGGCAATGGGTGTAGAGCGTGTTAAAACCGAGCTTTCGGTTGCATACATCGACCACAACACACTTCAGACAGGTTTTGAAAACGCAGACGACCATCGCTTCATTCAGAGCGTTGCAAAAAAACGTGGTCTGCGCTATTCTCGCCCCGGCACCGGCA
>CAYQRS010000185.1:0-2565 GCA_964419825.1 uncultured Eubacteriales bacterium | reverse complement strand
GTATATGCAGTAATAAACAAAAAATGCTTAGCACCTTTAAGATACTAAGCATTTGGTCGGAGTAATCTTATTCCGAAAAATCATTTATTCGGAAAATTCTTTTTTATATTTTTTGAGCTTTTCGATGAATTTTTTATCAAGGTCGCTCAGCGTGTAATCCTGCTTGCGGATTAAAACATCCTTGTAAACCTTTGTGTTATCCTCGCAGGGGCGCTCGATGAGGTTGTATTTTTTGAGCAGCCTTTTCGGTACGGGTGAAACCCACATAAAGCTGTTTGTGTTTTCTTCCAAAATATCCATTTGGCTGGCCCTTTCAAAAACGAAAATGCGCTTATCGATGTTTGTGTTTGTTTCGTTTTTCTTGACCGTGCTCAACGGCATTGAGGGCACAAACGGGTCTGCATGGGCAATTTCGGTGTATGGGCTTAAATCGTCAATGAAGATTTTTTCTTTTTTTGCCAGCGGATGCTTTTCGGACATAATGAGAACATATTTGAATTCGCAAACTGTTTCCGCCGCAAGACCTTTTTCCTCAATGAGGTTGTTGAAATTCTTTTCGTAAGATAATTGATAACGCAGTATGCCGAGCTTGTAATCGCTGTTGAGGATGTTGTGAACGGCACGCATTGAGTTCGTTTCTTTGTAAAAAATCTCCGTTGCGGGTGCAGCTGCGGTTTCCTTTGTGAATTCTGTAAAGGCGCAGGCGATATAGCTTGCACGTGGTACGGAAATCGAGAACTTTTGTATCCGCTTATTTTCGCCTTGGTACATTTTTTCAACTGCGTCAACCTGCGATAGTATGCTTCTGGCGTAACCGAGGAATTCGTCACCCTCGGCAGTCGGGAAAATTCCTTTTGATGTGCGGTTGAAAATCGTGATGCCTAAAGCGGCTTCAAGCTCTTTGATTGCACGGCTGAGGTTCGGCTGAGAAGTGTAAAGGTTCTCGGCAGCTTTTGTCATTGAGCCTGTTTCGCAAATTTCAACGGCGTATTTTAAATGGAGCAAATTCAAAGCAGGTCGCCTCCGTAATAACTGCATTTATATACATATTATACCAAAAGATTGATAATATCAAGTTTTTTTTACAATTTTGCAAAATGCTTTCGACATATCTACTCTATACTTAAATTCAAAAGGAAAGGGAAATGTTATGCAGTGGTTAATTGAAATTATTGTCTGCTTTTTTGCAGGCGCAGGTGCAGGCTTGGGCACGGGCTTTGCAGGTATGAGTGCGGCGGCTGTGATTTCGCCGATGCTTATCACATTTTTGGGCGTGCCTGCCTATGAAGCCGTCGGAATCGCACTCGCTTCCGATGTTCTTGCAAGCCTTGCTTCGGCGAGGGCTTACCGCAAGAACGGCAATATCGATGTCAAAAACGGCGTTATAATGATGGTCAGCGTGCTGTGCTTCACAATGGTCGGCAGTTGGGTGTCAAGCCTTGTGCCAAGCACAACAATGGGCAATATGTCTGTCTTTATGACAATGCTTATGGGTGTCAAATTCTTGGTTAAGCCCGTTATGACAACAAAAGAAAAAATGAACGAAACCTCGGCAAAAACAAGGGCGATACAGTCGGTTGTGTTCGGCTGCCTTGTCGGCTTCGTCTGCGGCTTTATCGGCGCAGGCGGCGGAATGATGATGCTCCTTGTGCTCACCTCGATTCTCAATTATGAGCTTAAAACAGCCGTCGGCACAAGCGTTTTTATTATGGCATTCACCGCTTTCACAGGCTCTGCCTCGCATTTTGTGATTGGTGGTGCGCCTGATTGGTCGGTGCTTGCGCTGTGCGTTGTGTTCACGCTTGTTTGGGCGCAAATTGCCGCAAAAATCGCCAACAAATCAACCCCGAAAACCTTGAACCGTGTTGTCGGCGTGATACTTGTGGTGCTCGGTGCAGTTATTCTCAGCGTGGATTTATTATCCAAATAAACAAAAACAAAAAATTCCTAACCGCATCAACGGTTAGGAATTTTTGCTTTATTTGGGAATTACATAAGGCTTCTGTAAAGAGCTTCAATATCCTCTTCGCTTGTGTCACGGGGGTTACCCGGGCGGCAAGCATCTGCAAAAGCGTCCTTTGCAAGGGATTTAAGATCTTCTTCTTTAACGATGCCCTTGAGTGAGCAATCAATGCCGACATCCTCGGCGAGCTTGCGAACTGCATCAACAGCGGCCTTGCGGTATTCCTCCTGAGTCATATTCTCTGTGCCCTCAACGCCCATTGCTTTTGCAATGTCACGGTATTTTTCGCCCGTGTAATCTGCGTTATAAGCCATAACCGTCGGCAAAAGTGTTGCACAAGCCTTGCCGTGGGGCATATCGTAGTAAGCGGAAAGAGTGTGGGCCATTGAGTGGTCAACGCCAAGACCAACGTTTGAGAAGCCCATACCTGCAACATACTGACCGAGAGCCATACCCTCTCTGCCTTCAAGCTCGTTGTTGCAAGCGCTGCGCAGGCTTCTTGCGATGATTTCGATTGCCTTGATGTGGAACATATCGCTAAGCTCCCAAGCGCCCTTGGTGATGTAGCCCTCGATTGCGTGAGTGAGCGCATCCATACCTGT
>CAYQRS010000184.1:0-2651 GCA_964419825.1 uncultured Eubacteriales bacterium | reverse complement strand
ATATTGCCCTGCGAGGAGGTGACAAGCACACAATCGCCTTGACCAACATCGACAAAATGCACAGCAAAATCCTCATAGCCTACATTCGCAGGTGCGGCTTCGAGCAAATCGAGCTTGCCGACAAGCGCACAAATCAATGCGACTATCAAAAGAATTATCGGGGCAGGCAAAAAGCGATTACCTTTTGTATTTTTTCTTTTGGTTCGAGCCATATCTATTACCTCTTGAATTTTGCTGTCTGCCGTAGCTGACCTTTTGTGCATCGCCCTTTATGAGGCAATTCGGACCGTTGCCGATTAAATCAAGCCTGCCTGCCCTTTTGAGCGCTTCGGTTACAAGAGCCTTATTTTTCGGATTGAAATATTGAAGCAGCGCTCTTTGCAGGGCTTTATCCTTTTCATTGCGTGCAACATAAACTTCTTTTAATGTATAAGGATTAAGACCCGTATAGAACATACAGGTTGAAACAGTACCCGGAGTGGGATAGAAATCCTGCACCTGCTCAGGGCGAATATGATTTTTCTTCAAGAAAAGTGCAAGTTCCACAGCATCCTTGAGCGTACTGCCAGGGTGCGAAGACATCAGATAAGGCACAAGATACTGCTCCTTGCCGATTTCCTTATTGTATTTATAGTAGCGCTTTGCAAATTCGAGATATGTTTCAATATGCGGCTTGCCCATTGCATCAAGAACGGTTGCGGAGCAATGCTCGGGAGCAACCTTAAGCTGACCGCTGATATGATTTTCGACAAGCTCTCTGAAAAATTCATCGTCTTTATCTGCAATCAGATAATCAAAGCGGATTCCCGAACGGATGAAAACCTTTTTAACCTTCGGTATTCCTCTGACGGCACGGAGAATATCAAGATATTCTTCGTGGTTGGCAATCAAGTTCGGGCAGGGCTTGGGCGCAAGGCATTTTCTGCCCTTGCAAAGACCTTTTTCAAGCTGAACATCACAGGCAGGTCGCCTGAAATTAGCTGTAGGACCGCCGACATCGTGGATATAGCCTTTGAAATTCGGCATCGTCGTCAAAAGCTTCGCTTCTTTGATTATGGATTCCTTACTGCGTGCGGTTATGAATCTGCCTTGGTGAAATGCAAGGGAGCAGAAATTACACGCACCGAAGCAGCCACGGTTATGCGTGATTGAAAATTCAACCTCGGCGATTGCGGGAACGCCACCCATATCATCATAACAGGGATGAACGGCACGCATAAACGGCAGGCTGTAAACCGCATCAAGCTCCTCGGTTGTGAGGGGCGGCATAGGCGGATTTTGAACGAGCATTTTATTGCCGTGACGCTGTTTAACGAGCTTACCTCTTATATGGTCGGCTTCGTCCATTTGTATGCGGCAGGAAACGGCATATTCTCTTTTGTTAGAAACGACATTTTCAAACGAGGGACATTCGGCACCCATAAGCGGCGTTTCACGCACATCGCAGGCATAGCAAGTGCCTTTAATATCTCTCAGGGAGGAGATCGGTTCGCCTGCGTTAAGTCTGTCGGCAATTTCAATTGTCTGCTTTTCTCCCATACCGTAGCTGATAAGATCCGCTTGAGAATCGAAAAGAATCGAACGGCGCACCTTATCATCCCAATAATCGTAATGGGCAAAGCGGCGCAAGGAAGCCTCCAAGCCGCCGATAACAATCGGTATATCACCGTAAAGCTCACGAATTTTGTTGCAATAAACAATTACGGCTCTGTCAGGTCGTTTGCCGCCGATACCGCCGGGAGAATAGGCATCATCGTGGCGGCGCTTTTTTGCGGCAGTATAGTGGGCAACCATTGAATCAATATTACCGCTGCTGACAAAAAAGCCGAGGCGAGGTCTGCCGAAGCGGAGAAAATCATCATTGGTGCGCCAATCAGGCTGAGCCAAAAAAGCAACCCTGTATCCCCTGCTTTCGAGCACACGGCAAATAATCGAAGCACCGAAGCTCGGATGGTCAACATAAGCATCACCGCAAACATAGACGAAATCGATTTCGTCCCAGCCTCGCTCCTTGACTTCTTGCATATTTATCGGAAAAAACGGCATTTTTTACTCCTCACTGCCCTCAGAGCCGACAAACGCCGAATCATCAAGGGCACGCATTTCATTGAACTGTTGTTTTGACATGAGAACTTTTCTCGGCTTGCTGCCCTCGAACGGACCGATTATACCCTTTTCTTCAAGCTCGTCCATAATTCTTGCGGCTTTGGCATATCCAATTTTAAGTTTCCTTTGAAGGAGGGTTGTTGAAGCAAGCTGATTTTCGACAACAACTGCGATTGCACGCATTGTTTCTTCATCAGCGCCACTATCAGGGCGACTGTTTGGATCAGGAAGACTATTCCCTTTCTTCTTTTCAAGAACGGCCTGTTTTTCAATTTCTTCCATAACAGAGTCATCATAGGCACACTCCTCCTGAGTTTTAATGAAATCGACAACCTTTTCGACCTCCTCATCGGAAACATAGCAGCCCTGCAAACGAACAGGCTTTGAAAGTCCGACGGGGTTGAAAAGCATATCACCGTTGCCGAGCAGTTTTTCCGCACCCGAAACATCGATAATCGTGCGTGAATCGACCTGCGAAGAAACAAACAAAGCAATACGGCTCGGTATATTCGCTTTGATGATACCTGTAATAACGTTTACAGAGG
>CAYQRS010000183.1:0-2658 GCA_964419825.1 uncultured Eubacteriales bacterium | reverse complement strand
AACTGATTGCGGTTGATTTTTCAGCGGTGGCTTTTTGCCGCCGCTTTTTTGTTACAAAATTTGCTTAACATAAATTTTTGCCGCTAATCCAAAATATTAGCGGAGGGATTTTAAATGTTGAAAAAACTCGGCAGACAGACCTTGGAGCTTGTCAAGCCGCCGATTATAATCGCTTCGGCAGGCGTTGTCGGCAAAAAAGAGGGCGAAGGTCCTTTGCGTGATGAATTTGATGTTGTTTTTGACGATAGCAGATTGGGCAAGGATAGCTGGGAGCAGGCGGAAAGCGCATTGCAAAAGGCGGCGGTTGAAAAAGCAATCGAAAAATCGGGCAAGGCAAAGGAGAGAATCGATTTGCTTTTTGCAGGCGATTTGCTGAGCCAATGCATCGGCACAACCTTCGGCATCCGTGATTTGGGTATCCCGTTTGCAGGCTTGTACGGTGCTTGCTCGACGATGGCGCTCTCCTTGGCGATGGCAAGCGTGTTTGTCGCTTCAGGCGGAGCTGATTTGGCTGTTGCCGCAACCTCGTCGCATTTTTGCTCTGCGGAAAAGCAGTTCCGTCAGCCGCTTGAATACGGTGGACAGCGACCGCCTCAGGCGCAATGGACTGCAACTGCGGCAGGCTCGGCGGTTGTCGGCAAGGAGGGCAAGGGCGTTTGTGTTGAGCGGATCTGCTTTGGCAAAATCTGCGATTTGGGCATAACCGATGCCAACAATATGGGGGCGGCAATGGCACCTGCGGCGGCCGATACCATTGCAACCCTGCTGAAAGAGAGCGGAACAGGCGTTGAGGATTACGATTTGTTCGTGACAGGCGATTTGGGAGCTATCGGCTCAAAGCTGCTCACCGAGGTTCTCCAAAAGGATTACGGCGTTGATTTGGGCAACAGACACAAGGATTGCGGCACAATGCTTTTTGATATTGACAGTCAGGATGTTAACTCAGGCGCAAGCGGATGCGGCTGCAGTGCGGCGGTCGTTTGCACCCACTTTATGCGCAGGCTGCGTGAAAAGGAGCTTAAAAGGCTTGTTTTTGTCGGCACAGGTGCGCTGATGTCGCCTGTTTCAAGCCAGCAGGGCGAGAGCATACCTGCGGTTGCGCACGCCGTTGTTTTAGGGGGTGAGGGCTGTTGCTGAACAGATTTTGCCACGATTTGCGTGTGATAACTTGTGCAGGCAAAACGATTGCGGTTTTGGATGCGGTTAAAAAGGTTGTTTGCGTTGCATCTGTCGTTTTTGTCGGCATTGAGGCGTTTCGCCTTTGGCGTGAGAGCCAATACTGCTGAGTAAAGCCCGTAGCACAACGGCAATCAGCATTTTAAAAGCCGAGTAATTACAATTTTTTTCAAAAAAGAGAGCCAAAGGGCTTGACATTCGAAAAATATAGCACTATAATACTTTAAAGTGCTAAATTGTTATGAAAGGTGTTGTACACAAATGGATTGCATGAATAATACTGTTTTCAAACGCAAATTGCCCATCCCGAAGGATATTAAAGAGCAATATCCTTTGAGCGAAGCGGCAACCAAAATAAAAGAAGCCCGTGACGAAGAAACCGCAAAAATCTTCCGTGGCGAAAGTGACAAATTTGCCCTTATAATCGGTCCTTGCTCGGCTGACAGGGCAGACAGTGTGCTTGATTACATCGGTCGTCTTGCTGAGGTTCAAAAGCAGGTTGAGGACAAAATTCAAATTATTCCGAGAATTTATACGGGTAAGCCACGCACCACAGGCGCAGGCTACAAGGGTATGCTTCATCAGCCCGATCCCGACAAACAGCCCGATATGCTTGAAGGCATTATCGCAATACGCAACCTCCATAAGGCGGCAATCGAGCAGTTCGGCTTGACCTGTGCAGATGAAATGCTCTACCCGGAAAACGCTCGCTATCTTTCCGATTTGCTCAGCTATGTTGCAATCGGCGCACGCAGTGTTGAAAATCAGGAGCATAGGCTTGTTTCAAGCTCATTCAATATTCCTGTCGGTATGAAAAACCCGACGAGCGGCGATTTTTCGATTATGCTCAACGCTATCAAGGCGGCTCAGAGCGGACACACCTTCTTGCACAGAGGCTGGGAGGTTCAGAGCGCAGGCAATGATTTGGCTCACGCAATTTTGCGTGGCAGTGTGAACAAGCACGGCATCAATCACGCCAACTATCATTATGAGGATTTGATCACTCTGTTCGATATGTACTGCAAGGGCGGCTTCAAGAACCCCGCAGTTATTGTTGACACCAACCATTCAAACAGTGGCAAGAAGTACCTTGAGCAGGTCAGAATTGCCAACGAGGTTCTCCATTCGATGCGCCACAGCGCTGACATCAAGAGCATGGTCAAGGGCTTCATGGTCGAATCGTATATCGAGGACGGCGCTCAGAAGAACGAGGAGCATATTTACGGCAAGTCCATCACCGATCCCTGCCTTGGTTGGGAAAAAACAAGAGATATGATTTTCTCGATTGCAGAACAGCTTTAAAAAAACAAAACTCCGTTCATTTAAGAGCGGAGTTTTTTATATATAAAGAGTTATTGGCTCGCAAAGCAAGCTGTTTTTGGTAAAGCAAGGGAAAAGAAAAAATCCGCTCTCGAAAGAGAACGGATTTTTTTGAAAGTAAAGACCTATTCGGATACGATTGAACGGACTACAAGGTTTTCG
>CAYQRS010000182.1:0-2676 GCA_964419825.1 uncultured Eubacteriales bacterium | reverse complement strand
AAGTAAAGCGATGCCAAATCCAAAATCTCGGCAGGGGTATCTGTCAGAATGAGCAAATCCTTTGAAATAAAAAGACCGATGAGCATTGTCGCAATGCCGGAAACAATGCTGATTGCGATTGAGGTGTGAACGGAATTTTCCGCCTTTTTTAAGTTCCTTGAGCCGAGGTGGCGTGCAACCGTAACGCTTGCACCGACGCTCAAGCCCAAAAACAGGTTTGTGATGAGGTTTATCATCGAGCTTGTTGAGCCGACTGCCGCAAGCGAGTTCGGCCCTGCGTAGCGACCGACAATCATAACATCTGCCGCATTGTAAAGTAGTTGCAAAATTCCCGAAAACATCAGTGGCAGTGAAAAAAGAAGCACCTTTCCGAAAAGTGGGCCGTTGCACATATCAATTTCGTGTTTTGATTTTTTCATATTATCACCTGCGATAAATTCTGATTAAAAAATCAGTTTGCGTTTCAAGCTTATCCAACACCGCAAGCTTGGCTTTGTCTGCTTGAGAGGTGTGGTAAAAATACGGTGTCATTCGGAAAAGCGCATCAATATCCGCTTGGCTTTCGAGGCTGATTTTGCCGCCTGCGTGAACGGTTCTTTCAAGCCTGAAGCCGTCAAGCTCAGGTGCGTTTTCATCGTTGAGATAAGGCTCGGCGTAAAGCTTCTGCTTCATTTCCCAAAGATGCTTTGCAGCGGGAGCAACGCTGATAAGAATACCGCCTTTTTTGATAACTCTTGCAAATTCCTTTTCGCAAAACGGGGCGAAAAAATGCAATGCACAGTCGAAAACGCCATCGGCAACAGGTATATCCGCCATATTCGCAACAAAAAATTCCGCCTTGGATTTGCGCTTTGCTGCAAGCCGAACCATATCCTTGGAAATATCGAAGCCGAGCACAACGGCGCTTGTGCCGTCAGCAACGGCTGAAGAATAATAGCCCTCTCCGCAACAAATATCCAAAACGGCAAGGCTGTTTTCCTCACGGATGATTTCAACCGCCTTGTCGGCAAGGGGCTGAAAATAGCCTTTTTCAAGGAATTCTCTGCGGCATCTTGCCATATCCTTGTTGTCGCCGATAAGGCTGCCTGCCTTGCTGCCCGTGAGCAGGTTCACATAGCCCTCCTTGGCTTTGTCGAAGCTGTGACCGTTCGGGCAGGAGAAAGATTTATCATTCGGTTTTAATCCGTTTTTGCATACGGGGCAACGCAAAACCTGCATAAGCTTAGCCTCACTTTATTAGTTCTGTAATTGATTATATCACTACTTTTGGAATAGTCAATTTTTTATACTTGAAATTTTAACAAAAAGTGTATATTATATATTTAATGATGTTTGGAGGATTAGAAATGAAAAGATTGTTATCGTGCTTATTTGCTTTACTTATGCTCGCTTGCCTTTGCTTCCCCTGTGTTGCCGCTCAGATAAGCGAGAGCCCTACCGATGTAATGTATAGGGTTTACGACGATGGTGTAAATGAGCGTGTTGAAATTGCCTGCCTTATACCGCAAGCAATCAAAGAGAATGCTTTGAACAACTCCAATGTTTCAACCTTTATTCAGCTCGATTACCGCATTGACGGCGGCGAATGGGCGAGCGATGCGGAAAATTGGAATTACAACGCAGGCGCTTCGAAATTCGGTCTTACCCTCAACAAGGGTGAGGGCTACAAGATATTGAGCCTGCTTTACCTCAACAATGAGGGAAACTGCCAGCTTGCAGGCGATATGGCGGTTAAAAACAAAAATGACGGCTACAGCTTCGATTTGGAAAATCACACACTTGAATTCAGAATCAGAGTTGCAAAATCGACCGACGGCGCTGTTGAAAACGGTCCGTGGAGCGAAACCGTCAATGTAAAAAGAGATGTCGATTTCGGCGAAGTAAGTAAGGAGTTTGAAAAGCCGATCGTTTCCAATCCTCGTGTTCTCTTTGCAGAAGGAACGGAAACACCTTACCTCGCTTTCGATTACAAAACTCCCGACAGCATCAATAAAACGCAGGCTTGGTTTTTGACTCAGGTTCCGACAACGTTCAACCTTGTCGCTTATGTTGATAGCGGTTCGGGCTTTGAGGAAACCACTTTAACTTACACCTACAGCTTCCTTGCCGATGAAACCAAGTATATCTATCTCAGCAATGATTTGTTTGAGGACGAAAAAACGCTCAAGGTCAAGCTTAATTATTATATCTACGAAGACGGCAATCAGGTCTTTTCGGAGGAAAGTGATGTCCTCACCTTCCAAACCCCTCGCTGGGTTGAGGGCAAGGGCGTTACAAAGGCAAAATGCCTTGTTTGCGGTATGTGCAGCCCGATTTTCGGCGTTTGCCTTTGGGCTATTGCAGGTGTATTGCTCATTGTTCTTGTGATTGCGGCGGTTATCGCAAAAATGCAAATCGATAAAAAGCGTGCAATCAAGCAGCAAGAGGCGGAGGAAAAGCAAAAGAAAATTGCCGAACAGCAGGCGGCTTACCGTGCTGCAAAGGCAGCCAAAAAGCAGAAAAACAAAAAATAATCTCACCACAAAACCTCTGCGGTCAAAGCAGAGGTTTTTTATATGCTTTTTTCGGCGAATAAATTTTTAAATAATAAATAATTCTTAAAATGTTTACTTGATGTCGCTGTGATTTTATGCTATTATATAAAAAAATCGGGAATTTCTACCGCTTTTAATTATT
>CAYQRS010000181.1:0-2719 GCA_964419825.1 uncultured Eubacteriales bacterium | reverse complement strand
GTCAATGCGGCGAATCGCATCGGAATGACCCTGGCTGACACCCTTGCCCCAGAAGGTGTAATCCTTGCCATCGGGCAAAATTGCGCCTGCATACATACGGTTGAGCGAGAACATACCGGGATCCCAGCCGACCGAGATCATTGCAACCTTGCCGCTTGATTTTGCCGCAGCATCAACATTGTCGAAATGCTCAGGAATTTTTGCGTGAGTATCGAAGCTGTCAATAACATTGAACATTTTTGCAAGTGCAGGTGTCTGAACAGGGAGGTCCGTGGCACTGCCGCCGCAAATAACCATAACATCGATTTTATCTGCCATTTCGCTAACTTTTTCAGCGCTCATAACAACTGCATCGGGCGTATTGATTTTGAGCGAATCCGGATTGCGGCGAGTGAAAACGGCAACAAGCTCCATATCGTCATTCTGCTTGATTGCGTTTTCGACACCTCTGCCGAGATTACCGTAACCGTAAATGCCAACTCTTATCATAACAATTACCTCCTGAACAAAATTCCTGCATAGTTTAACACATTAAAGCGTAAAATACAAGTATTTATTTAAACAAAATTTTTGAAAATTGAAGCCTTTTTATTTACTATTTGATTATTTGAGTGAATTATTAAAAGCCTACCGAAAAAGCAGAGCAGCGCCGCACGGCAATACTGTCGCACGGTGGCTGCTCAAACAGTTTATTTTGTTTCTCTCATCTTATTCATCAGCACACGCATAAAGAGTCCGCCCTGAACGGTGCGGTGCTTGAACGAAACCATACGGCTGCTCTTTGTGTCATACCAATCGGTCATTGCAACCCTTGTTTCGCTGTCGTTATATGTCTGCCAAAGCGGTGCGATAAAGCGCTCGAACATCTTTTTGCTTGATGCCATTGAAGCAGTCCAAACAGTCCAATCGGATTTTGTGTAATCCGCTCTGTTATCAAGGGGCATACCGTATTTGTTGAAATGCTTGAGGTTATGCTTAAGCTCGTTATCCATAAACTTTTGACCGAAAAGCTTTGTTTTCCAAGCTCTGTCCCAAACCATATTGTATTTCATCGAGAAGGTATCGGGCTGGTCGAAAGCGAGCTTTGATGAGCCATCCTCGTTGATAGCTGTTTCAAGCCAGATTTCAGCCATCTTTTCAGCTTCTTTTTTGTAATAGCTCGATTTCTTCTGCTTACCGAGCATCTTCATAATGATAGCCATACCTCTCAAGCCCATAATCGCTTTGAGCGAAAGGTTGCAGTTGTGTGCAAGGTGACCTGCAAAGTCATCTGTGCAAAGCTGATCTTCGGGATCTGCACCGTAACGGATAAGGTAGCTGCACCAGCTCTCAAGCAGCTCAAGATGCTCTGCGGCAAAATCAGCATTGCCCGTTACAAGGGCAAGGTTTGTTTCCATAATCAGCATATTGCCACATTCCTCAACAGGCATCTGGTATTTAAGTGCGTTTTCGCCGTAAACCTGACCGTTGAGAAGCGGATAACAGCCGACATCGTGCGGAGCGAAATCGAAGGTCCACGCTTCGCTCTGAGCGTATTTGTAAATCGGGCGCATCATGCCCTTAACAAGCTCAGGGTTATAGAGTAGGAAGAGCGGAGTTGAGGGGTAAGAAACGTCAACGGTTGCGGCGCAGCCGTTTGAATAACATTCCTTTGATATGTAAAGAATATCGCCGTTTTCGTCAAGAACAAGCTTGTGTGCGGCAATAACCTGACGGTAGCAAAGCTCAAGCAGCTCGGCATATTTTTCGCCGCCGACTTCAATGCCCTCGTTGCGGATTTTTTGTGCAAAGGCTTCGCACCTTGTCATCACGCAGTCATATTCGCCGATTGCCTCATCGATTGCCTGTTCAACGGTTTGACCGTCTTTATTCCAATAGGATTTGAGGTGCTTGCCGAAATACTCAATGCTTTCAATATCATCATAAGCAAAGCAGAAAAGAGTCTTTTCAGAGGCATCGCATTTAACCTGAATATATATTTTGCCATCAAGCACAGTCTGCTCAGCTTCGACATTTTCGCCTGCGCTTGCAATATGGAAATAGCCCCAATCGATGCAAATATCATCACCGCTTTTGTTGAGCGGCTTTTGAACGCTGTTGCCGATACGCATACCGCCGAATGAAGCGCCGCTTGTTTTTTCGGTCACAACAGGGCTTTCGTGCGCAGCGCCGAGGCAAAGCTCCTCACAGCCCTTTACGCAGAATTTAACATCATGGCTTTTGCCGTCTTTGATGCTGTAGCTCAAAGCCAAATATGACACAGGGCGAGTAAGAAGGCGGTAATCATCAAGCATCACGGGAGAAGTGAATTTTGCGGTAACGCTCACCTGCTCATTCTCTGCAACAACGGTTGTCGAAAGCGCATCTATATCAAGCTTGACCTGAGTGAGCTTTGCGACATTTGCGGTATAGCCAAAGAAAGAATATTCCTTGCCGTCAACGATAACCGAACCGATTATCGAATTGCTTTTGTTAGTCCAATGCTCTGTCGGAGCAAAGTTGAGAGTGTTATTCGGTGACCAAACGGTGAAATAAGGGTCAACCGTAATGAGCGGCACAGCCGGCGCACGAAGTTTCATATTTTTATTCCTTTCAAAACTGATTGTTGCGCCTATTATACCAAAGCTTTAGCAAAAGGTAAATAGTAAAAATCGTTATTCGGTAAATTTTCGGTTAATTTTCTCGCAAAAAAATTGACAAACCTATTAAATGATTATAT
>CAYQRS010000180.1:0-2754 GCA_964419825.1 uncultured Eubacteriales bacterium | reverse complement strand
ACTTTTTGTGGTACTGAGTGAATAGGACTACTGTCGCAAAAACAGGTAGGAAAATAACACCAATATGTGTATATTAAAATAGGACACTCAACATAAGGAACGCTCAATGCGAATGTAAGTGGTCTATTTTGAAAGGGCGGTGTCAATGTGGACGAAAAATTGAAAGTTGAAATTATTCCTGCAAAACCTAAATTGCGAGATAAAAAAGTAGCAATTTATGCTCGTGTTAGTTCTAATAGTGCAGAACAGTTGAAAAGTCTTCAGGCACAGGTGTCCGGATTAACTCGTTTCGTAAGAGTAAATTCGACATGGCTTTTAGTTGATATTTATATGGATATTGCTACGAGCAAAACAGGATCATCAAGAAAAGAATTTAACCGGTTGGTTGATGACTGCACAAAGGGTATGATTGATATTGTTATCACCAAAAGCATAAGTCGTTTTGGAAGAGACACAGTTGAGGTTCTCAATGCATTTGAAAAGATGAAACAATCGAATACACAAGTTATTTTCTTTGAGGAGGGTATAGACTCATCGAAAGATGATGCGGGATTATACATCACAGTGCACACTGCTATTGCACAAGCAGAAAATGAAAATAGAAGTGAAAATATTCGGTGGGGAATAAAAAGAAAAGCAGAACTGGGAAATTCAAAGCTGCTGAAGAGAAAATGCTACGGATATGTTAATGGAAAAGATGGTACTCTTGTCATTGATGAGAAACAAGCCAAGGTTGTAAGGCTAATATTTCAAATGTATCTTGATGGCTATACTCCACTTGGAATTATAAAAGAACTTGAAAAGCTTGGAATTAAATCTCCTTCCGGAAATGACAAATGGGCAAAATCTTATATTGACAAGATTTTGAAAAATGAGAAGTATACCGGAAGTCCGGTACTGTTAGATAACGGAAAATATAATCAAGCATATAAGTTTGAGCATAACAATCCTGCAATTATAAAACCGGAAGTTTTCGATGCTGTTCAAATGATGAGTGCAGAAAGAAGTAACGTTGCTATTGATGAGAATGGACAGCAGGTGAGAAAATCAACGAAGTATAGTTCGAAGAAATAGAGTACATTTTTGTTTTTTACGATATTTGGGAATTCTAACTAGATTATTTACTGTGTAATAGCAGGCTATCAATGGATGTTTAAAAATTAATAAGGAATGTTAATTTGCTCATACATCTAGCTTAATCGACAAGTATAAAAGGGAGTGTTTGTATGAAAAATAGTTTGGCTAATAAATTGTTAAAGGAAGCAGTAATTAAAAATTGGTACTATGTTTTTATTTTATTTTTATTATCGATCATTGTGGCTTGTGTGTCATCAATCAGTCCACTCTTTTACAAAAAAATAATTGATGAAGCTATTCCGGAGAAAAACATATATAATTTGATTGTGTATATATGTATATTGGTGTTTTTGCCGATTTTAAATATGGTTTTATCTAATGTTAGAGAAAAAGCGGGATTCTTATTTTCGGATAATTGTTCTAAAGTAATGCGAAGAGCTTGTTTCGAAAGAGCACTTTTTATGAATTATCCTAATTTTGAAGAAATAGGTGCACAAAAAATGATGCATACAATAACAAGAAGTATTGGAAGAATTACAGAATTGTATTTATACTCTGATTTTGTAAATTTTGTAACGAATACGGTACAGCTTATTGTAGTTTTTATAATTATTCAACATTTTAGTGTGAAAATTGCATTGTTGTCTTTTGTGCTAATTCCTATTTTATACATAATAGTACATGTTTTTTCCGGCAAAGCAGGAAATGTTGAAAAGATGTATATAGAACATTTAGATAAATGTGAGAAATTTTTATTGCAATGCTTTTATGGAATGAAAACGGTCCGTTCTTATAATGGTCAACATACTGAAAATGTTAATTTTGATGAATGGTTAAATGAAAATTCAAGTATAGGATGGAAACTACAAAGAACGCATAATTTAATTAGAGTGTTAATACCACATTCGGTTGGTCAAATAGTATTGGGCTTTTTGTTTGTAATTTGTTCAATTTTTGTTATCAATGATTCAATGAGCATTGGAACCTTGGTTGCGATTGTTGCGTATATTCCAACATTGATTTCTTCAATAAACGGCATATTATCAATAAAAGTTGGCAAATCTTCAATTTCAAAAATTCTACCGGATATAGAAGCTATTTTACTTTCGGAAATAGAAGAAAATGAAAATCAAACTGAACAGATAACAAATTATAAAAATGCTTTTTGCTTTAATAATGTAACATTTTCATACGGAAGAGGAGATTTCAACCTTAAAATAAAAGAACTCTCAATAAATAGAGGCGAGTTTGTTGCTGTCGTTGGCACTAGTGGTGGAGGTAAAACTTCTATCCTTGATATTTTAAATGGCTTTTATCCGGTTAAAGATGGCGATGTAATGTTTTTCAATGAATATTTATCAAGAATTAATCCTAATTTTTTGAGAAAACAAATATCATCAGTTTTTCAAGATGTCTATGTATTTAATAAATCTATTGCTGAAAACATTTCTTATCCTGATCCGCCTGATAAAAAGAAGATAACCAATGTTATAGAAAAGACTATGTTAAAAGAATTTGTTAACTCATTACCGGAAAAAGAAAATACTATAATTAATGATTTTGGTTCAAACTTTTCCGGAGGAGAATGCCAGAGAATTTCACTGGCACGAGCATTCTATAAAGACTCTGATGTTTTTCTTTTAGATGAACCAACTGCTGCATTGGATGCTATAACTT
>CAYQRS010000179.1:0-2768 GCA_964419825.1 uncultured Eubacteriales bacterium | reverse complement strand
TGATATAAATACATCAAAATTGATGAACCTTGTTCTCGAAAAGGCAGGGTACGATGTTGCCTGCGCCTACGATGGTGAGGAAGCGTTCGACAAGCTTTTGAAAAATCATATTGATTTGATAATTCTCGATGTTATGATGCCCAAGATGGACGGATACGATTTTACGGAAAAAATCCGCTCAATCGGCAATATGACACCGATTTTGATGGTCACCGCAAAGCAAATGCCTGAGGAGCGTTGCAAGGGCTTCATTTCAGGTGCGGATGACTATATGGTAAAGCCCGTTAATGAGGAGGAAATGCTGCTTCGCATAAAGGCTCTCCTGCGCCGCTCACAAATTGCAAACGAGCATAAGTTGCGTGTCGGCAAGGTCGTGCTTGATTATGATTGCCTGACTGTCAGCAAGGAGGGCGAAACCGTAACCCTGCCGCAAAAGGAGTTCTATCTGCTCTTCAAGCTCCTTTCTTTCCCAAACAAAATCTTCACAAGGCTTCAGCTTATGGATGAGATTTGGGGCGTTGATTCCAACACGGTTGACACAACGGTTAATGTCCACGTTAACCGTTTGCGCAACAAGTTCAACGATTGGACAGAATTCAGCATTGTTTCAATCAGAGGAATCGGTTATAAAGCGGTGATTAACAATGAAAACTAAGAATTTGGATTTGGATCTGGATTTGGAATTAGAGCCCGAAGCGAAGCGAACGTTCCAGCTTGTGCCGATTATTGCGCTCGCCTCCGCAGGCGTTGTTGTTTTGACACTTGTTTTAATTGATATTATTTGTTATTTCGTTATGAAAAGCGAATTTATCAGCAGCTTGGATTTGCTCTGGATTCAGCCGCTCATTTTTTTAGGTGCAAGCATTTTGATTGCAACCGTAATTTCGCTCTCACTCGGCAAATATATCGTCAATCCCGTCTATGCAATGCTTAAAGCGACCGATAAAATTGCCAACGGCGATTATTCGGTGAGGCTTGTTCCGTCCGGAACGAAGCGCATCAAGGAGCTTGGCAGCAAGTTTAACCACATGGCGGAGGAAATCGGCGGTGTCGAAACCCTGCGCAGTGATTTTGTCAACAACTTTTCTCACGAGTTTAAAACGCCGATTGTTTCGATAAGCGGCTTTGCGAAAATGCTCAAGGATGACAGCCTGACGGCAAAACAGCGTGATGAATATTTGGATATTATAATCAAAGAGAGCGAACGCTTGACCGAGCTTTCAACCAATGTTTTGAATTTGTCAAGGCTTGAAAAGCAGGCAATACTCTGCGATGTTAAAAATTTCAACATCAGCGAACAGATTCGCCTTTGCATTGTTATGCTCGAAAGCAAATGGGCTAAAAAGGATGTTGATTTCGCTTTCGATTGCGATGAGGTGTATATCAACGGCAACTCCGACCTTATGAACGAGGTATGGCTGAATATCATTGATAACGCAATCAAATTTTCGCCGAACGGTTCAACTGTCACGATTGATATTTCCGTTAATGACAAAAGCTGTGTTGTAAAGGTCACCGATGAAGGTCCTGGTATGGATATGCTGACGGCGAAAAGCGCATTCAACAAGTTCTATCAGGCGGATAATTCAAAAACCAATCAAGGCAACGGCTTGGGCTTGGCAATCGTAAAAAAGATTATCAGCCTGCATAACGGCGCTGTTTCAATCGAATCTGACGGAAAGTGCGGCTCGACTGTTGTTGTCGAATTGCCGCTGAACTGAAAATATGTTTAATGAAAAAGATATAAAGCTCGCTAACGATGCGAAAATTTATTTTTTTGACGAAATCGATTCAACCAATGCTTTTGCACGCAAAATACTTGACTCGGGCGAAAAGCAAAGCTTTTTGGTCGTCGCACGCTCTCAAACGGGCGGTATGGGCAGAAACGGCAAAAGCTTTTATTCTCCGCCCGACAGCGGTGTTTATTTTTCCGTTGTCATTCATCCCGATTTGCCGCTTGCCGATACGGTTTGCACCACGACGCTTGTGAGCGTTGCCGTTGCCAAGGCAATCGAAGGCGTGACGGGTAAGCAGGTCGGAATCAAATGGGTGAACGATATTTACCTTGAGGATAAAAAGGTTTGCGGAATTTTGGCTCAAGCGGTCACGAAGAGCCAAAGGGTTCAAAGTCTTATCATCGGTGTCGGAATTAACCTATGCACGGCTCACTTTCCTGCGGATATACCAAACGGTGGCTCGCTCGGCGTGGATTATTCGCTTGCACCGCAGGTTATCGCTCAGGTTGCCGATGCGATTTTTAATATAAGCCTCGGCGGTATCGATGCCCTCACGCTCGACGAATACCGCCGCCGCAGTATCATAATCGGCAGGGAAATCGAATATTTCATCAACGGCGAAAAAAATACCGCCACAGCCATCGGAATCGATGACAAGGGCGGTTTGATAATTGAAAAAAATAACCGTAAAACCGTTTTAAACAGCGGAGAAATTAGCATAAGGTTTTAGCCTTTTCTCGATAATGCAGGCTAAAACGATTTTGATTATGTCAGGAATCACGAACGGCAATGTACCTGTGCATAGCGCTGTAAAAAAATTCTCGGTAAAACGGCAGTACCAAAGCGTACCGACAATGTAGCACACAATCAGCCCAAGCCCCAAGGCAAACGGCTTTGTGTGCTTTTTTGTTCTTTTGGCGGTAATCAGCCAATATGTCAGCCCGAAAGCCAAGAAGCCGAGCAGATAGCCGCCCGTCGGACCCGTTATAATACCGATGCCGCCGCTGAAGCCGTGAAAAACAGGCAGACCGA
>CAYQRS010000178.1:0-2795 GCA_964419825.1 uncultured Eubacteriales bacterium | reverse complement strand
GATACTCATCAAGATAATGCTCCACCAAATCCATAACCATTGTGTGAACGCTGTCACCTGCGAAGTTGATGCCGAAGCAGGTGTTTCTGAACGGCTGCTCATAGGTTACGCCGTTTGAAACAAGGGGTTCAAGCTCATCAAAGCTGTGTGACTGAACATCTGCAATAACTGTTTCTGCGCCCGTGTTGTCGAAGGTTATTCTTCTGACCATATTGGGGCTGTTAATGAGGGAAGCGGTACAAATATCATAAATGATGTTGCCTTTATCGGAAACATGGCTGCCGATATCGTGAACATGGATATGACCTGTGAAAACATAGTTCATACCTGCATCAGCAAGGCGCTCGCTGACATATTCGCAATCTTCAATGCAGAAAGCGGTGAGTGCGCTGAGCTCTTTGCCGCCGAGATGCGGAACAATGTTGAAGTGAGTCATACCGAGAACGGTATAGCCTGCGGCTTTGTTTTCCTCTGTTTTATCAACTGCCCATTCAAGGAGATCGGGAGTGTATGCGCCTGCGGTTTCATGCTCGTATTCGCCTGACTCTGTGCTGTCGGGTGAATACTTGCCGCCGTCGAGAACAACAAGGCGGTAACCGTTTTTAAGCTCGGCAACATAAGAAAGTGCGCCTGCTTCCTTGCCCTTGGGCGGTTCGTATTCGTCGATTGCAAAATCCCAACCGAGGTTTTTATAAATCTCTTTGAACTGCTGTGCGTTTGTGATAAGGCTGCTATCCTTAACAAACTTGCCGTTGCGGAAGTACTGTGCGTTTGAATTGTTGATGTCGTGGTTGCCGTTAACGACCAAAACATCTACGCCTGTTTCCTTTTCCCAAGCCTCAAGCTTTGCGGCAAGAGCCTTATGGCTGTTGATGTCGCCATCCTTTGTGAGGTCGCCCGGGATAAAGAGGTAATCCATGCCCTCTTTTTCCGCCTTGTCTGCAAAGAAATCGAGCGTTGTATCAACTATGTCCTCAGAAATATGGCTCGTTTTCATTGTTGCTTCGCAAACCTTTGTACATTCGTCCATATCATCAATGTTTTCTTTTGCGTACATATGGACATCGGTCATAACACTGATTTTAAGCTCGCCTTTTTCCGGTTCTGCGGCGAAAACGCTCGTCGGTGCGACGGCAATGAGCATTGCCATCACAAGAACAACGGAAATAATGCGCATCAAATTTTTCTTCATTTTACTGTACCTCAGCCTTCCGTTCTTTTGATTATATCGGCGAAAATATCCGCAACGACCTGCGGCATTTGCTCGCCCATACCGTTTGTTTCGTGATAATGGTTTCTGTCGAACCTATCCCTTGTGCTTGAAAGATAAGCCTGAGTGGGATGGAGTACGCTTTCGTTCGGCGTAACGATATAGCCTGCCATATCGTTGGAAACGCCGTAAATTACCAAATCGGGATCGTTGCAGATTTCCGCAAGCGGAGTCGGGTTGATTTCAGGACCCTTACCCGTTGCACTCTCCTCTGCGTTATTATAGCCGCCGTAAGCAAGCTCGGTGAACATTTCACCGGGCAGAGTGAGGATTTTCTGCTTGCCGATTTTGATGTAGTTCATCTCACTGCAAAGTGAAACGCCCGTGCCGCTCGTTTTGTTCGGAGCGGTTTTGCTTGTGCAAAGCTTGAGCAGAGCCATAAGCAAAAGCACATAGTTATCCGCAGGAGCGTAAAACGACTGATGAACAAGAGTGATTTCGGGCTTAAGCTGTTCATCGTTATCAATGCCGAGTGCTGCCTTGCCGAGAATTTCGCCCGCCTTTTTGCAGCGCTCGAATCTGTCCTCAGTATCCATATCAGCAATGTTCGTTGCGGCAATCGTGCTGACGCTGAAAAGAACATTAACTGCCTTTTCCTTGTTGATTCTCTCACGCAGGAAATAAGGATAATCTGCGCTGATCTCATCACAGCCGCCGCCCATTGTGTTGGGATGAGCGCCGTAATTGAGGAACCAAGTTTCCGCAGAGCCGTCGTTGGGAACAAAGCGCAATCTGTTGAGCCTGTCGTTGCAGATATAGGGTGATCTGCCGTCCTTAATCGTTTCGGGAACTCTGACATAGCCTGTGTACAGCTTGCCCTCCTTGCGGTTGGCGTAAGCCTGAATACAAACATTCTTGATTGCCTCGAAAAGCTTGGCTTGATAAGCCTTATCTACGCCGCTCTTCGGGGGCAGAAGCTTGCCCCAATAGCCAACCGTATCGATGCTTGCGTGGGTGTGAGTGCAACTGATGTTAATGAATTTACAGCCGCTCTCCTTACAGAAATCCGAAAGAGAAGTTCTGATTTGGTTAACATCGTAGCCCGTCAAGCCGATAATGTCGGCGCTGACCATAACCATTCCGTTGCCGTCCTTACAATCAAGCCACATTGCACGGACAGTCAAGGGGTCGAGTACGCCTTTGATTTCGTGATCCATTCTGTAGCCTGCAAGGAAGTATTTTTTGTCGGTCACGCTCTCCGGCATAACCTCTTGCATCGCAAAGCCTGCATTGAAGAACTCATCGTTGCTGTTTTTCATAACGATCGGGCTTGCCTTTTCGATTTCAGGCGCATCGCCCTGCTTGGCGAGCTTCTTGCCCGTTCGGTTTGCAATCGCTTTAAGCGCTTTTGTTGCAATATCTGCAATATCCATTTTCTTTCTCCTTTATATTATAACCCCTGAGGGTTGTTTTTCTGCCAATTCCAGCTATCTGCGCACATTTCGTCAATGTCGAACTGAGCCTCCCAATTAAGCTCTGCCTTTGCCTTGGAGGGGTCTGAATAGCAGGTTGCAATATCGCCGTC
>CAYQRS010000177.1:0-2810 GCA_964419825.1 uncultured Eubacteriales bacterium | reverse complement strand
TCATTTATAATATTAATATTGATTTTACGGAGGTTAACTTAATGAATTTATCATTTCTTATGGCTACAAGCGCAAATTCAACTCAGCAACAGCAGAACCCCTTTACTTTCATCATCATTATGGTGGTTATGTTTGTGATTATGTATTTTGTCACAATCCGCCCCCAGAAGAAAAAGCAAAAAGAAGAGCAGCAGATGCGTGATTCGCTCCAAATCGGCGATGAAATCACAACAATCGGCGGCATCATCGGCAGAGTTGTTACAATCAAGGACGACAGTCTTATCATCGAAACAGGCGCAGACCGTTCAAAGATGAAGATTACACGTTGGGCTATCCAGACCAACAACACCGCTAACGAAAAGGCCGAGGCAGAAAGAGCAGCAGCACGTCAGGCACAAGAGGCTGAGCGCAACGCAAAAATCGAAGCTGAAGGCAAAAAGCACGCAAAGAAAAAGAAAAAAGCCGATAAAGAAGACTGATAATCGGTAATAAAAATATTGAAACCCTCATATCTTTCTACAGAGAGATATGGGGGTTTTGTTATGGAAAAAGGAGCAATTAACAGGGAATATCTCAAGGTTTTCAAAATCTCGGCGCTTTCAATTCTGCTCGGCGCTGTTATGATGTGCGCAATCAGCATTATTCTGCTCAAAAGCGGATTGAAAAGCACGGCGTATTTTCCGCTTTTGAATGTTGTTTGCTTTGCAATCGGAGTTATACCAGGTTACATTATCGGAAAAAGCAAGCGCAAGCTGGGTATCATTAACGGTTTGTTATGCGGAATTCTGCCCGCAAGCGCCATTTTGCTTGCAATGACCATTGCCAACAAAGGCTTTATGGCAAAAGAACTGATTCCGTTTGCTGTTTGCCTTGTTGCCGCAGTGCTTGGTAGTATTCTCGGCGTTAATAAAAAAGTCAAAAAACCGAAATTCAAAAAATAAGGAGTAAAAACAATGGTAAGATCAATGACTTTGAACCTTAAGGCATTAAAATTCAATGCGGCAGATTATGCCCTTGAGCTAAAGAAAAATTGGCGAATGATCGTTTGCTGTGCGCTTTTTTGCGTCGGCGTTTTCAGCGGAACGCTTGCTTTCAAAAGCCTTGACAGCTCGGTGATCGAGGCAATCAACTCTTTTATCATCGATTTGACAGTCTCAAGCTTTGGCAAATGTATGCGCTATATTGTGATTGAAGCGCTGATTTTCGTTCTGCTTGCATTTATTTCCGCTTTCAGCGGCTTTGGTCTGCCGATAATAATTCTTTGCCCAATCTTAAAAGGGTTCATTTACGGGGTAATTAACACCGTTTTATACGAAGCCTACAGAATTAACGGCGTGATTTTTGCCGCAATCATAGTTATTCCTGCAGTTGTTTTGAACACGGTTTTGCTGATTATCGGTTGCAATGAATCGACAATTTTATCGGGTGAAATCGCAAAAAGCATCTTTGGTGCAAAGCAGGGCAGGGGAGAGATCAAGGATTTACTGCTTAGGTATTTGATCATTGCCGCCGTTACCGTGATAACAGCCTGCGTTCAAGCGTTGTGCATCAGCGGCTTCGGCGAAAATTTAATTTGATTGGCTCGGCTTTTTTCTCACATCAGCCAACGGATTGGAATCGATAGCTTTTTTAAGCTGTTCGTTGACTACATGGGTGTATATTTGGGTTGTGGCGAGACTTTCATGCCCAAGCAGCTCTTTGAGAAGCATAACATCAACGTTGCCGTGCTGATACAGCAAGGTTGCGGCGGTGTGCCTGAGCTTATGAACGGAAAAGCCCTCCTCATTAAGACCTGATTTTTCGAGGAATTTTTTAACGATATGCTGAACGGTTTTTGTGCTGATACGGTTCTTTTGTCTGCTGATAAACAGCGCTTCTCTGTCTTTGATGCCGTCCGTCGGGCGCACTGCAAGATACTTGTTCAACGAATCAATGCAAGCTGAATTGAGATAAACAATGCGCTCCTTGTTACCTTTACCGAGTACACGCAGGCTGTTGTCGCTACGTATGCTTTGCAGGTTTAATCCAACCAATTCCGATAAACGCAAGCCACAATTCAAAAAGAGCGTTATAATACAATAATCTCGCTCATAAAATTTGCCATCAATCGAATCGAGCAAATTCAAGCTTTCTTCAAGCGTAAGATATTTCGGCAAACTTTTCTTAAACCTCGGAGAATCCAAATCAAGCGCCGGATTTTCCGAAAGCTTTTTTTGATTGGTTGTTAAAAATTTGAAAAACATTCTGATTGATGATGATTTTCTTGCTCTTGTTTTTGCGCTGTTGCCAAGATCGCTTTGACAAAATGCAAGAAAAGCATAAATATCGCTGATTGTGATTTTTTTGATAAAATCCAAATCAACATTCTCGATTGAAATATCCTTCAAATCGGTATCCTTCGGAACAGCTCCGCTTTCACGAAGCAGATAACGAAAAAATGTCCTCAAATCAGAGGCATATTCCAAAACCGTCAGCTCCGATTTGCCACGGATCGCTTGCTGATAATGCACGAAGCTTTTGAGTTCATCGGGTAATGTTTGAATTTCTGATTTCTTCATTTTAACCTCCAAAGCGAACATTTGTTTACAGGGGATAATGTTAGATTTAAATTTATGCTAAACAGTTAGCAGCCGTGAACAGCTGAGAACAATTAGAATTTAAAAGGAAAGCGAGATAAAGAAAAAAGCAAAAAAAAGATATTTAATACGGATATTTTGAACAAAGAATCTTTAGCAGCAAGCTCCAGCCAAGCAATGATTATCAAAGCTCAATTCATTCGATAGAAAGCTTTTAAATGAACTGAGCATCAT
>CAYQRS010000176.1:0-2842 GCA_964419825.1 uncultured Eubacteriales bacterium | reverse complement strand
ATTATATATATCTATAAATATAGCTGTTTTGAGGGGGTAAACCAATGGAAAAGGCGAGCGCTGTAATTCGCAAAGCGTTCCTTGCAGGCGTTATGATCGGTGTCGGTGGCACGGTTTGCCTTTCCTGCGCCAATCCCGTTGTCGGTGCGCTGCTGTTTTCAATCGGGCTGATGGTTATTTGCATTTTCGGCTTTAACCTTTTTACGGGCAAAATCGGCTTTGTCAGCGATGCTGCTTCCGCCCGTGAAGCGGCTTTGACTTGGCTCGGCAACCTGCTCGGCACGGTCTTTACAGGCGTTGTGATTCGCTATGCACGCCCTGCAATCGGTCAGGCAAAGCGTGAGGCATTTGCGGCGTATGAATACAGCGACCTGCTTCGCATTTTTATTCTTGCGCTTTTTTGCGGTATGCTGATGTATATTGCGGTCAAAAACTTCAAGACTAATTCAAGCGATTTGGGCAAATATCTCGGAATCGTGCTTTGCGTGAGCGTGTTCATTCTCTGCAAATTTGAACACTGCATTGCTGATATGTTCTATTTTGCGTTGACGGTTTCTTCGCTTGGCGAAGCGCTCAAGGCGGCGATACTTTTGATTGTGATCACCCTCGGCAACAGCGCAGGAGCTTTGTGCTTCCGTGCGCTTTCCGATAAGAAATAAGGAGGAAGGATTTATGACCTCGAAAGAACTTGTAGAAAACATTGTAAAAATTCTCGATGACAAAAAGGCGGAGGATATTGCCGCAATCGAAACAACAGCGCTTACCGTTGTTTCGGATTATTTCGTTATCGCAACCGGTACTTCAAGCACCCATGTCAAGGCTCTTGCCGATGAGGTTGAAGACGGAATGGAAAAGCTCGGCGTTAGTGTCCACCATATCGAGGGCAGAGCAACGGGCTGGATATTGCTCGATTATAACGATGTTCTTGTTCACATTTTCACCCGTGACAACCGTGAATATTATAACCTTGAGCATCTTTGGGCAGATGGCAAGCCAATCGATATTTCCAACATTGTAACCGATTAACTTTTTATAAACACAGCAAAGGATTGATAAATTATGTCCAATACTTACGATTTTAAAGCAGCCGAAAAAAAGTGGCAGGATAAATGGGAGGAAACAGGCGTTTTCCACGCCAAGAACGATTATTCGCTCCCGAAATATTTTTGCCTTGTTGAGTTCCCTTATCCGTCAGGTCAGGGACTTCACGTCGGCCATCCCCGCTCTTACACGGCGCTCGATATTGTAGCCCGTAAAAAACGCCTTGAGGGTTATAACGTTCTTTACCCGATGGGCTGGGATGCTTTCGGTCTTCCGACTGAGAACTACGCAATCAAAAACCACATTCATCCCGAAATCGTTACAAGAGATAATGTTGCAAACTTCAAAAAGCAGCTTAAATCCCTCGGCTTCTCATTCGATTGGAGCCGTGAGATAAACACAACAGACCCTTCTTACTATAAGTGGACTCAGTGGATTTTCCTCCAGCTTTTCAAAAAAGGTCTTGCTTATAAAAAAGAAATGGCTGTTAACTGGTGTACCTCCTGCAAGTGCGTGCTTGCAAACGAGGAGGTTGTTAACGGCGTTTGTGAGCGTTGCGGCGCAGATGTAGTCCGTAAGGTCAAGAGCCAATGGATGCTCAAAATCACAGAATACGCTCAGCGCCTTGTTGATGACCTCGATCAGGTTAACTTCATTGAGCGTGTTAAGCTCCAACAGCGCAACTGGATTGGTCGTTCAACAGGTGCAGAGGTTGATTTCACCGCCACAACGGGCGAAACTCTCACCGTTTACACCACAAGACCCGATACTCTTTTCGGTGCAACCTATATGGTTCTTGCCCCTGAGCATCCCCTTGTTGCAAAGTGGATTGAGTCAGGCAAGCTCACCAATGTTGATGAAATCAAGGCTTATCAGGATGCTTCTGCACGCAAATCCGATTTTGAGCGTTCTGAGGTCAATAAGGATAAAACAGGCGTTCGTCTTCAGGGCGTTGCCGCAATTAACCCCGTAAACGAAAAAGAAATCCCGATTTTCATTTCGGACTATGTTCTTGTTTCCTACGGTACAGGTGCAATTATGGCTGTCCCGGGTCACGATACCCGTGACTGGGAATTTGCAAAGAAGTTCGACCTGCCGATTATCGAGGTCGTCGCAGGCGGTGATGTTGAAAAGGAAGCATTCACGGATTGCGCAACAGGCGTTATCGTCAACAGCGGCTTCCTCACAGGTCTGAGCGTTGAGGATGCAAAGGTCAAAATCACCGAGTGGCTCACCGAAAACGGCAAAGGTCACCAAAAGGTCAACTTCAAGCTCCGTGACTGGGTGTTCTCACGCCAGCGTTATTGGGGCGAGCCGATTCCGCTTGTTTATTGCGAAAAGTGCGGCTGGGTTCCCGTACCCGAGGATCAGCTTCCGCTCAAGCTCCCCGATGTTGACAGCTATGAGCCGACTGATGACGGTGAATCACCGATTGCGAAAATGACCGATTGGGTCAACACGACCTGCCCCTGCTGTGGCGCACCTGCCAAGCGTGAAACCGATACAATGCCGCAATGGGCTGGCTCAAGCTGGTATTTCCTGCGTTACTGCGATCCGCATAACGACAAGGAGCTTGCTTCCAAGGAGGCTCTCGCTTATTGGACACCTGTTGATTGGTACAACGGCGGTATGGAACATACAACGCTTCACCTGCTTTACAGCCGCTTCTGGCATAAATTCCTCTATGACATCGGCGTTGTTCCCACCGCTGAGCCTTACGGCAAGCGCACAAGCCACGGTATGATCCTCGGCGAGAACGGCGAGAAGATGTCCAAATCAAGAGGCAATGTTGTTAACCCCG
>CAYQRS010000175.1:0-2847 GCA_964419825.1 uncultured Eubacteriales bacterium | reverse complement strand
TTTGTCCCTCGGAAAGACTACCGCCATCCTCACCTAAAACAGTATCATAACCGTTTGGCAATCTTTTAATGAAGCTATGCGCATGGGTTGATTTCGCCGCCGCCAAAATCTCTTCGTCGGTGGCATTCGGGTTACCCATCGTAATATTCTCTTTGATTGTTCCCGATTTGAGCCAAGTTTCCTGCAAAACCATTCCGTAATTTTTACGCAGGCTGTGTCTTGTTACGCTTCTGATATCTGTTCCGTCAACGGTAATACTGCCGCCGTTAACATCATAGAAGCGCATAAGCAGGTTAATGAGCGTTGTTTTGCCGCATCCCGTCGGTCCGACGATTGCAATCTGCTGACCGCTTTCAAAATTCAGGGTTATTCCGTCGATAAGCGGCTTTTCGGGTACATAAGAAAACTTGATGTCATTCAATGAAACATTGCCCTGTGCAATCGGCATTTCGGGCAAAGAATCTGTTGAAATTTCAGCAGGCTGTTCGATTATTTCAAAGACACGGTCGGCTGAGGCAATCGCCGAAGAAAGCTCGGTGATAACGCCTGAGATTTCGTTAAACGGCTTTGCGTACTGACCAGCATAGCTGAGCAAGGCAGAAAGCGCACCGACTGTAAGAGCGCCGTTGCCTGAGATAACGGTTACTGCGCCCAAAAGACAGACAAGGGCGTAGATGACCGAATTGATTATACGGGTTGACGGATTGACCATTGATGAAAAGAAAATTGCCCTAAGTGAACAGTTCCTGAGCCGTTCGTTGATTTCATCATATTTTTCTGCGGCAATGTCACCGTGGCAAAATGCCTGAACGATTTTTTGATTGCCGACTGTTTCCTCGATAAACGAGGTCTGCTCCCCTCTTGTTTCCGATTGAAGCTTGAACATACTGTAGGTTCTGCCTGCAATAAATTTTGCTACAAGCAGCGAAACAGGGGTAAGAACGATTACAACGAGTGAGATTTTCCAATTTATGCCAAACATCAGCACTACCGTGCCAATAACGGTAATAACGCCTGTAAAAAGCTGTGAAAAGCCCATCAGCAAGCCATCTGCAAGGGTATCGGTATCCGTAATAATGCGGCTGACGGTATCGCCATAAGGATGGGTATCGATATAAGACAGGGGCAATTTTTGAATTTTATCAAAAGCCTTGGAGCGAAGGTCGTGAATAAGGCGATAGCTTAAGCGATTGTTGCAAAGGCTCATCAGCCATTGTGCAACGGCTGTTACTGCAATCGCCCCAATCATTTTAATTATAATGAGCTTTATGCACTCAAAATCAACATTACCTTTGCCGACGATGCAGTTAACGGCATCACCGAAAAGAATCGGAATATAAAGAGTTAAAGCAACGGTTACAGCGGCTAAGATAAGGGAAAAAGCAAAGACATAAACCTGTTTACCGAGCATCTTAATCAGCTTTTTTAAGGTTCCTGCTTTTTTCATTTTACATCTCCTCCTTATCCAACTGTGATGCGCATATATCCGCATATACCGAACAAGAAGCAATCAGCTCATCATGTGTGCCGATGCCTACGGCAATTCCGTCGTCAAGCACGATTATTCTGTCGCAACCCATAACCGAGGAAACACGCTGTGACACCGTGAAAACGGTCGGTTTATATTCAAGGTTGGATATTGCCTTTCTTAATGCGGCTTCTGTTGCAAAGTCAAGTGCTGAGGCGCTGTCATCAAGAATCAGAATTTGCGGGTTACCGACCAAGGCACGGGCAATGCAAAGGCGCTGACGCTGACCGCCTGAAAGATTGCGTCCGTTCTGCTCGATTTCACCGTCAAGACCGCCCTTTGAGGCAACAGTATCAGTTGCCTGCGCATCGGCAATCGCTTTCAGAAGAGAAGAATCATCAGCGGTTTTTCCGCCGAAAAGCAGGTTTTCACGGATGCTGCCTTTGAACAGCACGGATTTTTGCGGAACTACGCCAATCATTTTGCGCAGCTCTTTATCGGAATAGCTCTTGACATCACGACCGTTAACGGCAACAACACCTGAGGTTGCCGAATAAAAATGAGGTATAAGGCTGACGAGAGTGGATTTGCCCGAGCCTGTTGCACCGATAATACCGATGCGTTCTCCTTTTTTGACGGCAATGTTAATACCGCTTAAGGATTCCTCACCTGCGCCCTCATATTTGAAAGAAACATTTTGAAACTCGACCGATGTATTGCCCTGAAGCTCATATTCACCGTCTGTTGGTTCTTCACGATAACCCTCAGACGAAAGGACAGCATCGATTCTCGAAGCAGAAGCAAGTGATTTATTAACAGTCATAATCATATTGGCAAGCTTAATAAGCTCAACCAAAATCTGTGACATATAGTTATACAAGGCAATGATTGAGCCTGCCGTCAAGCTGCCTGAATAAACACGCTTGCCGCCAACCCAAACGATTGCTATAACAGCGGTGTTGACGATTATATATGTCAGCGGATTCATCAAAGCGGATATTTTGCCTGCAAAAAGCTGAAGCAAGGTCAATTCATCGTTGGTTTTGTTGAATTGCACCGCTTCATCCTGCTCTTTTCTGAAGGCTCTGATTACTCTAACGCCTTTGAGCGACTCTCTTGTTGAAAGCGAGAGCTTATCCAAATACCTCTGGGCACGCTTATAAAGCGGAACTGTTATTTTCATAACTGCGGCAACAACAGCGGCAAGCAACGGAATCGCTGCAACAAATATCAAGGCAGATTTTGAATCAACCGTAAACGCCATAATCATAGCACCGAAAACAATGAACGGCGAACGCAAAAGTAACCTCAATGTGAGATTAACGCCTGTTTGTACCTGATTGACATCACCCGTCATTCTTGTAATAAGGGTTGAAGTG
>CAYQRS010000174.1:0-2888 GCA_964419825.1 uncultured Eubacteriales bacterium | reverse complement strand
TATAAATTGCATCGCAATCTGACCGGCAAAGCAGTTGCAAAACTTTTCAGTGACTATGGGGTATTTGATTATATCTATGAATTCTATGATGTTCTACACACAACAGGCCACAACTATATCAATAATGATATTGATATTTATCTCAAATCTCGCGGAGCAGTAATGCCCCTGTAACATATTAAATCAAAAAAGAAAACTGCTATCACTCGACGGCGGTTTGATTTTGGACGCTGTTTTGTTATGAATAACACTTTGCTTTTTGGGATGTTGTAAAACGGCGAGGATGATCCTGAGCATATCGAGCATTTTGTAGACAATAGCCAAACGATCGCAGCAAAGCTTCGTGAAATATCATAAATTGTTATCAGCGTTAACATAAAAATACAAATACAAATACAAATATAAATCCCTGCCGAATCGGAGCTGATACGCTCTGCTCGGCAGGGATTTTAAGTCAAGCGGTGTTTTTAAGCTGCATTATAGCTTATACGTTTCAATTATGCTTGGGACAAAATATCAGTCCTCGCTGAGTCCTCTTTTTTCAAGAACCTGTCTGTGAATCTCTTCTTTGGTTTTACCTGTCAATTTATAGAAGAAAAACGGAACACCGGATAGGAACATCATAATGCCATGGACAATGGTATAGAAGAATAGAAGTGTAACCTTTGTATCAAAGCTTTGCACCGGATTGGGAACGAGATCAGTGGGTTGGATATATTTGATAATTGAATCCTGACCGTAAAGAATGAGCGGCGCAAGTACGCTTGCTATTGTTCCGCTTATGAGTGTACCGATGCTGATAACAAATGGAAAAGATGCATCCAAACGCTTGCCGGTTTCTAATTCAATCGTCTCAAGAACATCAGCCTGGAACATTGAGGGAAGGAGATTTGATGCACCGAATTGCAGACCGATAAGAAACAGGAAGATAATGAAAACAATCTGCAAAATTGCCGTTCCCGTTTTGAAATATGCATAACCAACACCGAATGCTGCACAGTTTGCGCAAAGTGAATAGATTCCGCTTGCAATATATAATTGCTTGGCATCGAATTTTTTGAGCAAAAAGTTGATTACAAGCATACCGACCGCTGTGCCGATACCAACAGGGAGAACAAAAAGTATCTTTTTGGAAATATCACCAAGCACGGCTGCTGCCATAAACGCTTCCATAAATGTTGAAATTCCACGGAAACTTTTCAAAAAATCTGAAATAATTATCGGCCAAGCATACTTGTTCTTCAGAATATCAGCAAATCCTGCAAGGGGATTTTTCTTTTCGGCAGTATAAACAGTTCTCTCACGAACAACCTTCATTCCCATCAAAACTGTAACAATGCCAACTACACTACAAAGAGCTGCTGAGATTATGTATTGAAGACCTTCTACACTTCGGATGCTTGTACCTGTAACAGCTTCAATAAGCTTAGGATTATCCTTGCTCCAAATAAGACCGACAACAAGCACAATTACAACAGGTGCCGAATTGCCGATTGAGCTTGAAATGGAACGAAAAGAGAGAATTTGATCACGTTCCTTGAGGTTGGGTGTCATAACATTTGCAACCATATTGATTGAATTGCCAAATGTGCAAAGAACTGCCCACAGCACTGCGAGGGTGATAACATAAATTAAAAGAACTGTGCCTGAAAGACCTTTGGGTGCCCAGAAAGAAAGCACCATAACAATAGCCATCGGTACTGCTACCAGCATCACAATGGGTCTGAATTTACCGCTTTTTCCCATTCTTCTGCCATCAATGTACATAACGATGAAGAAATTAAGGACAAAGGGTATTACTGCTGTCAGTAAGTTGAAAAGCGCGGTTTGTGATTCGGGCAACCTTAAGACATTAACAAGATATGCGTTTCTGTTTCCGCCAACCATACCTGTCATTGTCGTGTAAAAAAACACGCCGAGGAGATAAAGCACAAATTCATTGGTTTTAACGTGCTTTTCGGTTTCATTTGTTCGGGTTTTAACTTGCTCCATAAAATAGCTCCTTTATTAAAATATATTTTAAATCATTTTAAACTAATTTGAAATTCAAATCTCGCATTATCTTCATACCATAACGGGAAATTTGTTCCCCAAACATTATTATATAAAATATAACTTATGCCGTTGTTTGAGATATCCTCTATTTTGTTGTCAAATTCAAGGATTTTACCTCCGCCGAACGAAATCAGCGGTGCATGTCTATTGATAATTTTGAAATTATCAAATTCAACACTTTGCACTGCATGAATATTTCTGCTTCCGTTATATGCAACCTCCTGCGGCTCGATAACACAGCCGAGCTTTTCCATTTTGATTTTTTCTTCCGCAGGAAAAAGGTTAAAATATATCGCTTCGGTTAATCTGTTGGCATCTTTCTCATACCACGAAATGTCAATATTCAAGCCATCGTCTTCGAGCGTATATTCTATTTGAATAAGCCTTGGCGCACCTAATTCTCGGCAAAGCCTTTCGTCGCAGGTGAGATCAACAATAATTTTGTTATCCTTGCCAAATATTTTATCTGCTCGGTAGGGGAAACGGCCGGTTGGATAATTGCCCTCAACGGATTTGAGAGCCGGTCTTGCAAAATCGCCAATTGCCCACTCGAATGTGCCTGAAAGGTTTCTGGAATAATGGGAAAGCCAATATTTATAATCCTCGTTAGAGAACGAGCGATAAATAATAATCGGTTCGTTATTCTTTCTTATAATTTCTTTTTCACCATATTTCAGCGAACCTATACCGCCATTTTTATTGATTTCAAGCGACCATTCTCCTAAGTTAATTGAAGTAATGCCGTTTGCGGTAATATAACACGGTTTCTCAGGCAAAAGATTTTCAATAGCTTCCTTTGCTGTCTTTCGATGTGAAGCACTTAATGCAGAAAG
>CAYQRS010000173.1:0-3010 GCA_964419825.1 uncultured Eubacteriales bacterium | reverse complement strand
GGTCGAAACGGAATAAATTTCACAGCCGATGTTTTTGAAGTTTTCATATTTTTCTGCCAAATCCTCAAGCTCTGTCGGGCAGATGAAGGTGAAATCGGCAGGGTAGAAGAAGAAAACGCTCCATTTGCCCTTAATATCCGCTTTTGTTACGGTTTTAAAATCGCCGTCGTGAAATGCGCTTGTTTCAAAATCTGCAATTTCTTTGTTAATGAGTGACATAGTGTTCTCCTTTTCATTATGATTTATAGAGGCTGTGCAGGTTGCAAAAAGCGTATACAGCTTTCACCTTGTTGTTTTTTTCGGTGTAAAAGTCTGCGGCGGCAGGCGAATCGGGTGTCAAATGTTTGATTTGAACTCCGCTGTCGGTTTCAAGGCATATCCATTCGATGAAGTGTTCGGGTGTCATCGGATGCTGAACAGCACCGACCGTAACGCTGACCTTGCCATCCTTATGCTCGTAAACGGGGATATGCTTTTCAGCCGCACCGTCACCCTTGCCGCTTGGAATTTCCTCCATTTTTTCGCCACAGCAATGAATCGGAACTCCGTAATCCCTTATCAGCGCAACGGTGTTTTTGCAACGGTTGCAAATTAAAAATTTCATAATTCGGTTTGACCTCCTTTCTCGGTAAAAGTATTCCCTGATCGAGTTGATAAATGCAAGCTTAACAGGGAATACTGTTAACGGAACGGAGTGATATTTACGGAAATAAAGAATGAAAAAAATTATATTACGGGATTTGTTCCTTATGGGTTCGCCGCTTTTCTTGTCGGCATTGTCGGCGGCTTTACAACTGTGCTCGGTCCTGCGTTTGTGAGCGATTTGAGCCTTGATTATAACAACACAACTTGGACTGCGCTCGCTCTGGCGGTTTCATCGGCGGTTTTTGCGCCTGTGCTCGGCAAAACGGCAGATGTGATCGGTCGCCGCAAAACGCTCCTTTTTGGCGTTGCGGTTTTTACGCTCGGCAATATGCTCACCGCAATCGCAAGCTCTCTGCTCTTTATGCTTGCGGCACGCTTTGTTGTCGGAATCGGCAGTGCGGCGGTTGCGCCTGTTGTAATGTCATACATCGTGACGAATTTTCCACCGCAAAAAATTGCCAAGGGCTTTTCTCTTTATATGCTTATTTCAAGTGCCGCTGTCGTTTTCGGTCCAACGCTTGGCGGCTTTATCATCGAACGCTATGGCTGGCGTGCAATGATGTGGCTGTGCACCGCAACATCGTTGCTTGTGCTTTTTGTTTGTGCCTTTACGCTTGAAAAAGCCGCTCCGATGAATGGTGGTGGTAAAAGCTTTGATGCGTGGGGAACTGTTTTCATTCTGCTCTTTTTCGGCTCGGTGCTGTGCGTGCCGTCTTTTGGGCAGAGCTTCGGCTGGAGCTCAACGCCGTTCCTGATAAGCACGGTGCTTGCTGTGCTGACAGGAGCTTGCTTAATGGCGGTTGAAAAAAGAGCCGCTAATCCTGTGCTTCAACTGCCGTTTATAAAAAGAAAAGCTTTCATTCTCTCTGTTGTTGCTCTTTTCCTCACGCAGGGGCTTATGCAGGCAAATATGACCGATATAATAGTTTTCGTCAAATATACTATGCCCCAAAATACAATAATTTCGAGCTATGCAATTTCGCTGATGTATGTCGGAATGTCATTGGGGGCTCTGCTTTTAGGACCTTTGGCTGACCGCCGTGAGCCGAAAACCGTTTTGGCGTTTTCGTTTTTGCTCACGGGAATCGGTTGCGGAATAATGCTGCTCTTTTCGGCGCAAACCTCGCTCGTTCTGCTTGCAAGCTCGCTCGGCATCTTAGGCTTCGGTCTTGGCGGCAATGCCGCAATTTTTATGAAGATTGTTTTTTATGGCGTGACGGAAAAAGCGGCAGGGGCGGGAACGGGAACTTATGGGCTGTTTCGTGACCTTGCCGCTCCGTTTGGTGTGGCGGTTTTTGTGCCGATGTTCACCAACGGCGTGACGGCGGCGGTTGCTCAGGGGAAAGATACAGCCCTTGCGGCAGTCCATTCCATAAGGGTGCTTGCGGTGGCAGAGCTGCTCTGCGTTGCTGCAGGAATCGTTACGGTGCTGTTTTTGCCCAAAATTCAAAGCAAAGGAGAAAAATATGCGATTAAAGGATAAGGTTGTGCTTGTAACTGCTTCAACAAGGGGAATCGGGCTTGCGGCGGTGGAGAACTGCGCAAAAGAGGGCGCAACGGTTTATATGGCGGCAAGAAACCTCGAAAAAGCGGAGGAAATTGCATGCAGGCTTAACAGCGGCGGCTTGCAGGTTAAATGCGTTTATAACGATGCGCAGGTTGCGGAGTCTTTCACGGCAATGGTGACCGAGGTGGTTGAAAACGAAGGTCGCATTGATGTTCTCGTCAATAATTTCGGAACTTCACAGCCGAAAAAAGATCTCGATTTTTCCGCCACCGATATTGACACATTTTTGCAAATTGTGAATTTGAATTTGCAAAGCGTGTTCCTCGCAAGCCAAGCGGCGGCGAAATATATGGCGGCGCAGGGCGGCGGCAGCATAATCAATATTTCGTCTGTCGGCGGAATTGTGCCCGATATTTCGCAGGTTGCTTACGGCACAAGCAAGGCGGCAATCAATTATTTGACAAAGCTGATTGCCGTTCACGAGGCGAAAAACAATATCCGCTGTAATGCTGTGCTGCCTGGAATGACTGCCACCGATGCCGTAAAGGATAACCTTTCCGACGGCTTCAGGGAGCTGTTCATTCGCAATATTCCTTTTAAAAGAATGGGCGAGCCTGAGGAAATCGCTAATGCGGTTTTGTATTTTGCAAGTGATGATTCTGCCTACACAACGGGGCAAATATTGACCGTTTCAGGTGGCTTTGGCTTGGCAACGCCTGTTTATGGCGATTTGGTCAATGAAGCCGAGAAACGCTGAAATTTTCCCGCTCTGCAAACAAAAAGAACCTTACCGATGCCGCCAAAGCAAACGGCTCAGTAAGGTTCTTTTATAATATAAAACGTTTAATAAAATTTATG
>CAYQRS010000172.1:0-3020 GCA_964419825.1 uncultured Eubacteriales bacterium | reverse complement strand
CTGTCTAACATTCCGCCATAAATTTTACACCTAAAAGCATTTTGATTTTTGAAAAACAAATCTTTTTCCTGTGCCAAATTTATAACCGGACAAGTACCGCAATATGGCTGATAAACGCAATCGCAACATTTTAATTGACTTTCAAGGCAAGATGAAACGCAAACCGATTTGCATACCGGAGATTGCATAAGCTCGTCGTATGTATTTTCAAACACATTACCAAGCTTAAAATCATCATTTCCCATTTCATACAACATACGCCCCTCATCGCAAGTGAAAACATTGCCGTCATAAAAATACGCAACTTGTCCTATTGCCGCTCCGCAAGGAGAACGCAATTCCATATAATTTTCAGATATTCCCAAAAGTATTTTTTTGAGGAATATTACAGCGTGATTTTCGCATATATCGATACCGTTTTTATTCAGCTCTAAAATATAGCGTAATGATTTTTTATAAAAATCATTAAATTCCTCAGCGGTATATCCGATTTCATCCCAAACACGGGCGGCAGTACCAAGCCGTGTAAGAGGTCGAATAAATATGCTTGTTTGATTACATTTCACATATTCATCTATAATGTTTTTGTAATTATCCAAAGAATATTTTGTAGTAGTTTGAATTGCTCCGACATTATGTCCTCGTTCTTGTATTTTCTTAATTCTTTCCGTTACAACTTTATATGTACCGGATTTATCGGAAAAGCATCTGTTTTTGTTGTGTATTTCTTCATTTCCGTCTAAAGATGTTGAAATTCCTACATTATGCTCAATTAGAAAATCAAGCATATCATCAGTTAAAAGCGTTAAATTACTTACCAAGTTAAAGGATATACATTTGCTACCCTTGTGTTCTTCCGTGTATAGAACAATGTGTTTAAGAACCTCAAAATTTGCCAGCGGTTCGCCACCTTGAAATTCAAAAGACAGAAATCTTGACGGAGATTGCAATGCAATATCAACACATTTTTCTGCTGTTTCATTTGTCATTTTATGATAGACAATGTTTTCGTCATCTTTTGCTTGACAGTAAATGCAACTCATATTGCATATATTGGTAAGAACGAATATATGCAGAGATGTACTGCTAAACAAGTAACTTTTGCTATCTCGAATATAATATTTAGCTTTCTCTGTAAGTAAAATCTCGCTTTCGTCATATACAAAAAACTCTGATTTTAATTTTTCGTATATACTGCTTTCAATGGGTAAACCATTTACTAAATTATTCAATGTTTCATCGGATATAAAACAATACTTTCCCATATCGTTTGTTATCAATATCTTTTCATTGAATGATTTGAAATTAAAATAATTTATCATACACTTTCATACCCCCTCGCTTACTCGTTGTTAAATTTTAATAGGATTTCCAACGAATTTTGTCATTCTTTTTGTACTGTCAAATACACCTCCACATAATTCCTTTACAGAACATTTGGCACATTCATCGTCATATTCAATTTTATAATCGGAAATGCTTTTTGAGCATATATCCCAATACTCTTTACTTACAGAGCATAAAGGGAAATTATACAACTGAACATCAATGCCGTGTGCAATTAAAATATTCAATGCTTTTTTTGATTTTTCAAAAACCTCATTATATGGCAACCAAACCTTGTCCATATTTTTTGCGGCATTTCCCATCAGCTCCAGCCCCATAAAATTAACACACCGAACACCCTGTAAATATTTCACTATGTATAATGCGATTTTATCAAGATATTCAACATTCAATTTTGTTAAGACTATGCGTAATTCAACATTTATATTGTAATGCAATAAGTTGTGAACACCTATTACTGTTTGCTTGAAGCTTCCTTTTGTTTGCGTAATAACATCGTGAGTTGCTTCGTTATATCCGTAAATAGGAATTCCTAATTCAATACTATTCGGTAAACACTCAACAAATCTTTTTGTAAAAGAATAATCTCCAAAAGCTCGTCCGTTTGTCAAAAGCTGAAAATGCGTATCGGATCGTGTTTCTTTTATATATTGCATTATTTCAAAAAAGTCATTTTTCAGTAATGTAGGCTCTCCGCCTGTTAATGTTAGGTATCGTACATTTTGAGGAATATATGCCAATAATTCCTTTATTGCTTCTGCTGAAGATAGAACCCCGTTTTTTCTTGATATTTCACTACAAGGACACATTATACAATTTGAATTGCATTGCATTGTGAAAACGATAGCATTGTCATTTGAGTCAGCTCTGTATAAATTGTATATAACTCCTTTTGTATCTATTGAAAAAACATCATTCTCGTTACATTCTTCAAACAATATCTTAGTATCTTCGGGCATATCTATATATCCATCGTATGTATATAATCGAAACCCGGTATCTGTTTTCAAAATGTGATTTAATCCGCTTTGCATATAATTTATATGGTCGGCTTCATTAAAGCATATTTTGAAAATGTAATATTCGTCATCATATCCTTTTATAAATCGTTTCATAATAAAATCAACCTCATAATTACATATACAATAGTACCTACCGAAATGAAAATTGCAAAAGGTATTTTTCTTACAATAGTTATTTCAGATTTTCCGTATTTTGAATTTTCCCATCTCTTTATGTTTTCTGCTTCTTCTTGTGTTATTTTCGATCTTATATCCTCTGTTGTGGTAGTGGGAAGTCCTTTCACTCTTGACGGAATAAAATTTACTACCGTACTGTAAGCCATAACCATACCACTTTTCACAGAGTTTGTAGGTATTGTTTGATAATTGTATTTTTCCGAAAAAATCCGTAGTAATAGCACTACTGCAACCAAAGCGTATATTTTCACATCAAAACTTATTTTCAGATTTCCACTTATCAGTTGCAATAATACTGTTGCACCCACAAGAAAAAGCGTACCCAACCAATGATTTAAGAATTTTATGTTATAACTCAAAAATATAACTATCATATTCAAAATCATTACAAATTCTACATTTGCTGAATAAAAATCAGGTAAAATCAAATTAAACACATAATCAAACAATAAAACCAAGCAAGTACATTTTATG
>CAYQRS010000171.1:0-3024 GCA_964419825.1 uncultured Eubacteriales bacterium | reverse complement strand
TTACACAAAAGCAAAATTCTATGATGTTGTGGTTGCCAAGCTGACTGCAAACGTTCCTGGCTATGACATCAGCAATTATACGATTGCATTGAAAAACGTAATCTGGTCAAGAGCGGTTCAACAAGGCGTAAACAGCGATGTTTTCTATGTTGCCTTTGAAAAAATCGGCGGCGTAGTCGGCAAAACGGAGGAAGAGCTGATACGCGCGATTTATGCACAAAGCAGTCTTGTTGTTTCGGAAGCACCTGCCGAAAATTCGGTTATGATGACCGAGGAATCCGCCGTAAAATATGGCATTGATCCGAGTGCGGTTGCAGGCAAATACCTTTATTATTATCACCGTAATTCATCGGATATTCAGGTTTCCGTTTACCGCAGATTGGCAGTTCGTGAGCTTAACGATGCGCTGGAAATGTACCGCCAAAACATTGGCAATATCGGCGGCGACGATGAAGCTGTGACTCCGCCGAGTGACGAAAAACCGACTGAATCAAAGGGCTTTTTGGTTGTGATGCTTGAGCTTTTGCTTCAATTCATCGAAGCGCTGATAAGCATTTTCACAAAATAAAACAAAATTAATAAAAATTCAAAGCTGCCGATAAAGCGATTTATCGGCGGCTTTTTTTAGCTTAAATCGTAAAGACCTGATTCCAAAACAACGAATTCCTTGCCGCCTGCAACGAAATAGCGCTTGACTGGCTCTTCAAATTCGATGTGGTTGCTGACCTTGTAGTTGGAGAGGGCGATTGAACGGATGAGGTTAGAGCCCTCATTGCAGACATACAAATCATCGTTATATCTGACGATTGACGACGGCTTCGAGAAGGTTGTGGATTGACCGCCGCCGATGCGCATCTGAACCCTTTTTTCCTCAGTTGAATAGCATACAACAGCGTTCAGCTCGGGCACAACGCCCCAAAAGCTTTTGCCCTCAACGGCAATGCCCCTGATTGCGTAATCATTGTATTTAAGCTCGCCTGAATAAACACCCACACCCTTGGGGTTGAAGATGCCGAAATCGCCGTCGGGATAGAGCAGGACAGTGTGGTTGTTGGATAAAACAGCGGCCTCGCAGTTGACATAGTCTTTGATTTGTGAAGCAATTTCTTTGTATGCAGGGCCGAACTTTGCCTGCAAATATGCCCATTTTGTAATCGGCATGGTTTTCTCTGTTCGAGCCTCGTAGCCATAGAATTCGACTTTAACTCTGCCGTCAGGCATTTCTTCGGGCTTTATGTAAAAAAAGCCTTCGCTGACCGGCAAAAGGCCGTAAACAGGCAAATCGATAATTTTCTTCAATTATATCACCTTATGAAAAATGGTTAACTCCCGCCAAGCCGCAAACGGCGAATATTAACCTGCAAGTAAAGCAGGTGGGTGGCATCCCAAAAGGTTCACGCTCCCTTCGTCCGTTTTGCAACGGGAGGTCTGCAATCCGCTTTCGGAGAATGCTTCCCTTGTAATAGAAGTGTTGGGTTAGTATTGCCGCTCGTTATCGCACAAGGCAGGAGTGTTATAATTTTAAGCAGTAGTGCGGATATTATTCTTCGTCTTCGTCATCAAGCTCAAAAAGGTCAATGAGTCTGTCCTCAAAAAGATGACCGATTTCGTTGAATTCGTTTTCGTCTTCGATTGCCGAAAGATAGGTTTCGCCGTTTTCCTCGCTGACTTTGAGGATGATGAATTCGCCGCTGTCCTCAAGCTGATCTGCGGGGTCATCGTAAACGGGCAGGAGTGCAACATAGCGACCGTTATCGGTCTCGATGCGGTCAAGCTCCTCAAAAACGTGTTCCTTGCCTTCTTCGTCAACAACGCTGACAATATCGGGATTGTATTCTTTACTCATAATGTTCTCCTGTTTCTTTCTAATATCATTTATATTTTACATTGCTTTTAACAATTAGTCAAGAGCAGACATAATATAAAATAATTACAAAAATATTAAACTTTGTCATATTTGCAGGAGGTGCTTGTGTTGCGCTACAATCGCAGACTTAAACCTTGGGTAATCAAATTCATTCTTTTCATCTTGATTGCGGTTGCGCTTTTCCTTTTGATTGATGCGGCGGTCAGACCGATTATCCGCTCAATTGCCCTCACGCAGGCTCAAAGCCTTGCACAGCAGATGATAGGGGATTCAACGCCGACGGATTTGCTCGAAAGCGGAAGCTTCGTGACGATTGAAAAGGATAACAGCGGCAATATCGTTTCCGTCACAACGGATGCAATGCGTATGAATTCGGTCAAATCGGCTGTCAGCTCTGGGATAACTCAGCGGCTCAATAATTTAACGGGTAAGGATTTGGCAATACCGCTCGGAACGCTCACAAGGCTATCTCTGCTCAATGGCAGAGGACCGAAAATTCGAGCCGTTGTCGGCATTACGGGCAACAGCCAAACTGCCTTTGTTAGCGAGTTCAGTGCGGCAGGAGTGAACCAAACCTGCCACCGTGTTTTGATGAAAACCACGGTCAATCTGACGATTGTTTTTGCTACATATACTCTTGAAACCTCTTATACTTCAACAATCCTCGTTGCCGAAACGATTCTCGTCGGCTCTGTGCCTGAGGTATATGCAGGAATTACGCAAAAATAAAAAATGAGTTGCAGTGCAAAACTGCAACTCATAGAATCTTTGATTATTTACCGATAATCATAAGGATAAGGTTATAGATGAGTCTGATCGGAGCGATGATTATCATAAGCCAGTTGGGGATTGCTGAACCGACTGTAACCTTGCAGGTATCGGTGAAGCCGCCGTCATCGGCTGTGATTGTGATGGTAACCGAGCCTTCCTTAACGCCTGTTACTCTGCCGTCTTCATTAACTGTTGCAATGCTCGGATCGCTTGAAACGAAAGTAACCTTGGAGTTTGTGGGAAGCTTGCCGTTTTCGGGTGAAACGGTGAAGGTGTAGCCGAGTGTAACCTCATCGTTAACTCTTGTTGTAACATCGTGTGAGTTGAATTTAACATCTGCAACCGATGTAACATTGTCTTTAACGTTAACGGTAATTGTGCGTCTT
>CAYQRS010000170.1:0-3048 GCA_964419825.1 uncultured Eubacteriales bacterium | reverse complement strand
TGAACACGTTTATCGCGGTAGGAAGAGACATTCCGAGCTCTTCAAAAAGCTCCTCCGCGCGGTTCATGAGACCCTCGTCTATCGGTACGTTCAAGTTGGCAGTTACTGCTCTATCCATGCTATCACTCCTTTCCTACAATACTATTATACACCAAACGCCGGGTAAAATCAATACCCGGCGAAAAAATACACAAAATATTTTCAAAAAACAACAGCCGCCCGAGGGCGGCTGTCGTAATCACACAGCTCTCATTTTCCACCTGTCGATCGGCATCTCGCCTAGGATCGACTTTCAACGTGCTTCCGTCAGTGGATCGAAATATCTGTGCGATTGAATTGATTGGGAATTACTTTACGTCGATGTAAAGAGTAACTACTGCATCAGCATTAGTTTCGAGAGTAACGGTATAGATTCCCTTTGCAAAGAGTGCATCGGATACTCCTGCCTCCAAGCTTCCAACCTTAGTGAAGGTAAAGGTTGCAACACCGTCTTTAACAGTGTAAGCGAACTTTACATTAACATCAGCAGTGCCAAGCCTAACCGACTCAAGAGTAAAGATTCTCTCGTCAGCAATAGCATTCTTATTTCCGGTTACTTTCTCAAATGCTGTAGCATCAGCAACAGCAACATCGGTAACAGTGTAAGTACCGGTTACAGACTTATAGTCAGCTGCAACTGTAGCATCATAACCTGCAACATAAGAAGCGTTGGAAGCGTTAGTGTAAACTGCATTGTACTCAACAATTACCTTTCCATCAGTCGGAGTGGAAGGAGTGGTGGAGTCTGCAGTCTTTGCAGTTGCAATACCGATGAAGGTCTTGCCATCGTCAATAACTACATACTCAATGGTGTAGGTCTTGTCGGCTGCGAGAACATCATTGATATTATTGGTCTTGAAGTCGTACTTATCAGCAAGGGTGAGCTTAACAGTGGTGACCTTATCAAGCGAAGTGCCAGCGATAGTCCACTTACGAGCCATCGAGAAGGTGCTTCTGGTAGCCTCGATCTTGCCGCTTACAGTGGTAGCGCTCTTTGCTACAAAGTTATCCTTGGTAACAGAGTATGCCTTGCCCTTTTCAAGAGTAAGGGTATCGCCGTCCTTAACGTAGATGGTGGTGACCTGAGAACCGTCAGCGAGGTTTACACCGTCAACGCTGTATGCACGGTAAACATCAGAACCGGAGAGACCAAGAGTCTCAGCAGTTGCCTTTACATAGGTAAGAGCACTGTCGTTGAGAAGAACAACGGTGGTTACAGGCGAAGTAGGAGCTGCGAAGAAGTTGGTAACATCAGAGATAGCCTTATCAGCGCAGTCAACTACAACAACACCGGAGATACCGTTGGTGTTAGCAGTACCGTAACCAACCTTGTTAGCACGGATTCTAGCTTCACCTGCGAGATCAATGTACTTGTTGTTAGCAGGAACGCCAACGAATACCTTCAGCTCTTTTTTATTGTTGATGAAGTAGAATACAGTGGAGGAGTTGGTGCGGATTGCATCAGTATTACCGAGGTTATCAGCGATACCATCGGTGAATACGAGCTTGCCGTCACTGTTGACCTTCTGAGTGTATTTAGAATCATAAGCGGTGAGAGTAAGGGAAACAGTACCGTCAGCCTTAGTTCTTAACTCGAAGAAGCCGTGGTTTTCGAATTCAGTATGGATGTCGTTTACAGCTGCCGAGAGAGCGAACATATTGAGCTTCGAGAAGACATACTCAGTATCGCCGATCTTAACAGAAGAAACTTCGATGTCGGTCTTAAGAACGCCATTTGCGTATGCGCTTACGATGATGCTGTCCGAAGTGATATCGGTGATCTCGTTAGCAACAACAACGTCATAGGGATCGCCAGCGTCTACAGACTGTGCAGCAATGATGGTGTTGCCGTAAGCAACAAAGTTTACAGTACCACCGATAACGAGGTCATCCCAGTTAACGAAGTCCATGGTTGCCTTATCAGTGATCTTGTTGAACTCAGCACCGGAGGTGGTCTTAACCTCTGCGCCGATGTAACCGCCGTTTACACGGTCAGCATTTGCAAGAACATAATCCTTACCATCGATGGTAACAACTACGCTCCTATAGGTGTTTGCATTGGTCGAATCTTCGTTGGTGGTGTTGATCTTGGTGAGAACACCGGATTCCTTAGCGAGAATCTCAACAACATTTACAACAGCAGTGTCCTTGTTGTAGGTGTAGACGATAACATCGCCCTTATTAAGGCTTTCAGTGAAGGTAACCTTAGCGTCGTCCTTCATCTGACCGAACTGAGCCTCACCCTTGGAGTTGTTAGGAGTATAAACATCCATGTAAAGCTTAGCGATGGTTGCACGATCGAACTTGCCGTCGCGGTTGTCATCGTAAAGGGAGATCTGATAGTTGTTATTGAGAGCCTTGAGCTGTGCAGCAGTGTAGGTGGTGTAGTTTACAGATGCGCCGGGAACAGCGATACCGAATGCCTTGAGAGCTTCGTTTTCAGTGTGGAATACACCGTCATAGAGGTAAAGGGTAGTGCCGTTTACATCAACTGCGGTTGCAACAACCTGGTTTTCCTTGTTGTAAACATTGCCGTTCTTGTCAACAACGAGAACGCTGTTTGTCTCAGCAACTGCGCCGCCTGCGTAAACAACAAGCTCGTTCTTGAGCTTTGCGCCTACAGCCTCTTCAACTGCATAGTAAACAGTGCCGTTGATGGTGATCTTGCCGTTGTCGGTGCTGATAGCTACGTTAGTACCATTGACAACTACAGGATCGAGACCTGCAACAACCTTAACGAAGGTGTCCTTCTCAGCGTCATAGTTAACGAGGTCGAAGGAATGAGCAAAGCTGTCCTCGATCTTGTCAGACTCGATTCCGAGAAGTGCTGCCGGATAGTACTTAACTTCACCGGTAGGAATGCCGCCTGCAACGACCTGAACGCCAACATAGCCAGCCTCAGCGGGCTTTGCGTTCTTGTCGTACTGCTGCTTTTCGGTAGCGGTAACGATAACGGTGGTAACATTGTTAGCACCTGCAACGCCGAAGTTCTTCTCCTCAATGGTAGCA
>CAYQRS010000169.1:0-3176 GCA_964419825.1 uncultured Eubacteriales bacterium | reverse complement strand
GTTTATTACTGCATATACTTTTTTTGAGCAAAGCGTAAATTTTAATGGAGTGATTTTTATGAACAAAAAGCTGAGAACCTATTGTACTGCCATTGCAGGTTCGCTTTTAGTCGGCGCATTGTCTGCAATACTGACTAACGACAGCATGGATATTTACCAAAGCATCAAGCAGCCGCCGCTTGCACCGCCCTCACTGATTTTCCCAATCGTTTGGACAGTTCTTTTTGCACTCATGGGCTTGAGCGCCGCTTGGGTTTACATTGCAAACGATTACAAATGGAACGGCGCACTTACAGTTTACGCCGTTCAGCTTGCAGTTAATTTTGTTTGGAGCTTGATTTTCTTCAACCTGAGAGCCTTCCTGCTCTCGTTCATCTGGCTGATTATTCTCTGGTGCTTGATTATCGTTATGATTTATCTGTTTAACCGTTACGATAAAAAAGCCGCTTTGATTCAAATTCCTTATCTGCTCTGGGTAACATTTGCAGGTTATTTGAACCTCGGCATTTATTTACTCAACAGATGATTTGAATTTTTCCCAGCGTTTTATTGAAGCAAGGCAGAAGCAAAGCGCAAAAACGGCAATGACAACCCAAATATAAATCGTTTTGTTCCAGCCGATGCTCTCGGCAATTGAGCCGAAGCCGTAAGATGAAATTGCGCTGCCGAAATAAGCAACGCTGTCAAGCAAACCTGCCATTGTCGCACTACAGCCATGGGTTGCAAAGCGCACAGGCACAAGAGTGAGAAACACATGGTTGATTGCAACCATTGACGAAGTTATCAGGGCGAGCAAAACAACGCTCGTGATCGCATTGAGGTGCGAGATAAACAGCAATGCAATCAGCGGCAATAAAGCAAAGGCAAAGAAGCAACTGCCGATTGCGACCTCGCCCATCTTGCCTCTTTTATAAACCTCGCTGACAATCATTGCGCCGAAGAAATTGATAATCGGCAAAGCAAGGGTAAGCATAACAGAAAAAGAGGGCGTAACGCTGAAAAGCTCGGTGATCATTGTCGGCACCCATGTCATAACGCCGTCCTTCAGCGTGGCGTGGAGCATTACGGGCAAGCACATCAAAGCAACGCCTGACGAAACGAAAAGGCGCAAAAACGGCTGCTTTTTCCCATGCTCAGGCTCTTTTTTCTGCGATTCGATTTTCTTTTCATCGCCGAGCGAAGCCGTGTTCAAAAGCCAAGCAATGCTCGAAACGAAAAGAACGAGCGCCGCAACGGCAAACACATAACGCCACGAAAGATATTTCATCAACAGCATCGAGCTTGAATAAGCAATCAAGCTGCCTATCGGCAGGGTGGCAGGAAGATAGGATTGGTACTTTTTCAGCGCCTTTCCCCTAAAGCTGTTGGAAACGATATAAATTATCGGCGACCACAGCATTGACTGCGCAAAGCCGTTAAGCCCCCATACAATCGCCATAACGGGCAGACTTGTTGAAAAGCACATTGCAAGGTTTGCGAGCGCAGAGCCGAATGAGCCGATAAAAATCATTTTGTAAGGCGAAAATTTATCGCCCAAGAAGCCGTTAATAAGCTGACCGCTTCCGTAAACGATGAAGAAAACCGTACCAACCAAGCCCATTTGACTTTTTGTGAAAAGCCCCTCGGCAACAATGCCGGCAACTGCGGCGGAAAAATTATATCTGCCCACATAGGCGCAGGTGTAAACCATCCAGCTGAACCAATACACACGCTTCATTGCAGGTGAAATTTTGACCATAATTTAATAATCTCCAAAAATATGCTGTTACCTCCGAAAAGGCAACAGCATTTGTTTTTTATTCAAACATAAAGACCTTTGTTTCGTAGGGCTTGAGGTTGAACGAATCAAAGCCCGGGTTAACGGCATCATAGTTTGAAAGCACAACCTTGCCCATTGCGAGGTCATAGCCCTTGGGCGCTTTGAAGCGCATAATCTTATCGCTGAATGAGCAAATTACAAGCATCTTCTTGCCCTCATAATTACGCTCATAGACATACATTTTATCGTTATTCTCGTAATATTCCTTAAAATCGCCGTACTTGACAATATCATTTTCCTTGCGGAATTTGATAAGCTTACGGTAATAATTGAGAATCGAATCGGGATCTTTTTCAGCCGCTTCAACATTGACCTCGGTATAATTCGGGTTAATGTAGAACCAAGGCTCATCCGCAGTTGTGAAGCCTGCGTTTTTGCCCGCAGTCCATTGAACGGGTGTACGCGCGTTATCACGGGAGGCGTGCATTGCACGCTTCATAATGTTCTCGTGCGAGAAGCCGAGCTTTTTGAAAATGTTGTAAGTGTTGAAGGTCGCAACATCCTTATACATTGAAAGCTCCGGCAAGCAAATGCTCGTCATACCGATTTCCTGACCTTGATAAATGAACGGTGTACCGCTTTGCATCATATACATTGTTGCAAGCATTTTGCCTGATTGAACACGGAATTTCTCACTGCCGTAACGGCTGATAACACGGGGCTGATCGTGGTTTTCGAGGTAGAGCGCATTCCAGCCCTTTCCGTAAAGCTTTGTCTGCCAACTGCTGAGTGCTTTTTTGAGCTTTTTAAGGTTGAACTTCGTTGTGACAAAGTTCGTTGCAATGCAATCGGCCTCCATGTGCTGGAAGTGGAACATCATATCCAAAACCCTGTTGTGTCCCTCACGCTCGTCGATAAATTCGAGGGCTGTTTCGGGTGTCATCATCGGGGCTTCGCCAACTGTCATACAATCATAATCATCGAGAACCTCACGGAATTCCGTGAGATATTCCATCAGATGAGGACCTTTTTTGTAATGCTCCATACCGCAAGCGGCAGGCAACGGAACGCCGTTCGGCAAGCCCTCTGCCTTTGAGATAAATGTGATAACATCCTCACGGAAGCCGTCAACGCCCATATCAAGCCAAAAGCGCATAATGTCTTTGACTTCCTCACGGACTTTTGGGTTATCCATATTCAAATCGGGCTGTTCAACGGCAAAGAGATGAAGATAATATTCATCAAGCTCCTCGTTATATTCCCAAGCAGGACCCGGGAATGTTGCGCTCCAGTTGTTCGGAGGATTTTTTCCCTTGCCCTTGCGCCATATATAATAATCGTGGTAAGGATTATCCTTACCCTTTAAGCTTTCCTTAAACCATTCGTGCTGATCGGATGTGTGGTTAATAACCAAATC
>CAYQRS010000168.1:0-3186 GCA_964419825.1 uncultured Eubacteriales bacterium | reverse complement strand
GCCTTATCGTCGGCGGCATGGAGCGTGTTTACGAAATCGGCAGAGTTTTCCGTAACGAGGGTCTTGACACAAGACATAATCCCGAGTTCACTCTTATGGAGCTTTACCAAGCATATACCGATTATCACGGTATGATGGATTTGACCGAGAATATGTACCGCTATGTTGCTCAAGAGGTTCTCGGCACAACAACAATCGTTTATAACGGCATCGAGATGGATCTCGGCAAGCCGTTTGAACGCATCACAATGGTTGATGCAGTTAAAAAATATGCAAACGTCGATTGGAATGAGGTCAAGGACGATGAGCAGGCTAAGAAGCTTGCCGACGAGCACCACATTGAGTACGAGAAGCACCACAAAAAGGGTGACATTCTCAACCTCTTCTTTGAGGAATTCGTTGAGGAGCATCTCGTTCAGCCGACATTTGTTATGGATCACCCGATCGAGATTTCACCGCTCACAAAGAAAAAGCCCGAAAATCCCGAATATGTTGAGCGCTTTGAAATGTTTATGAACGGTTGGGAAATGTGTAACGCTTATTCCGAGCTTAACGATCCGCTTGATCAGCGTGAACGCTTCAAGGCTCAGGAAATTCTGCTTTCGCAGGGCGATGAAGAAGCAAACACAACGGATGAGGATTTCCTCACTGCACTTGAATACGGTATGCCTCCGACAGGCGGCATCGGTTACGGTATTGACAGACTTTGTATGCTCTTTACCAATTCGCAGGCAATCCGTGATGTCCTCCTCTTCCCGACGATGAAGAGCTTGCCCAGCGATAAATAATAAGCGTTTTATTCTCAAAACTTATCACGAAGGACCTTGGGAACAGCTTCTCAAGGTCCTTTCTGTGTTAAAAAGTGATTTTGCTCAATCAAAAAACAGAAAGGCTTTTTTATGAAAAATAAATCAAAAAATTTCAAAAGAACAAAGCTGGCTTGCTACACGGCATATTTCACAATGTCATCTGTTTTCAGCTTGCCGCCGCTGCTGTTTGTTACTCTGCGTGAAATGTACGGCATTTCATATACATTGCTCGGTACACTTGTGCTCACCAATTTTTGCACTCAGCTTGCAATCGATTTGATTTTTACTGTTTTTTCAGACCGCTTTAATGCAAAGAAAATTGTCAGAGTGATGCCGCTGATCACTGCCGCAGGCTTGGCAGTTTATGCACTCATTCCGTCTTTTTTTCCGAACCTTGCTTATATCGGTCTGCTCATCGGTACGGTTATCTTTTCTGTTGCAGCAGGCTTGTGCGAGGTTCTCCTCAGCCCGACGATTGCGGCAATCCCCTCGGATAACCCTCAAAGGGATATGAGTATGCTACATTCGCTCTATGCCTTCGGTGTGTTCTGCGTTGTACTCGTAAGCACGCTCTTTTTCAAGCTTTTCGGCAATGAGAATTGGATGTATTTGACTTTGTTCCTTGCGGCGCTCCCGATAATTGCATCGGTTTTGTTTATGACTTCGCCGATGCCCGATATAAAAGGCGATTCGACTCAGACCAAGACACAGCGCACAAAGCACAGAACGCTTGGGCTTGCAATGTGCGTTGCCTGCATCTTTTTCGGCAGCTGCGCCGAGAACACGATGTCAAACTGGATTTCAAGCTATATGGAAAACGCATTACATGTTGATAAATCACTCGGAGATATTCTCGGTATGGCTGTGTTCGCAATCCTGCTCGGCGTGGCTCGAATTGCTTATGCAAAGTTCGGCAAGAATATCTGCCGTGTTCTGCTTATCGGTATGGCAGGGGCAATCGCTTGCTACCTTGTGGCAGGCTTTTCAACGAATTCTGCTTTCGCTTTCCTTGCTTGCATCCTCACAGGATTGTTCACGGCGATGCTTTGGCCGGGCACTCTTATTATGATGGAAGAAAAAATCCCGAACGCAGGTGTTGCGGCGTTCGCCTTGATGGCGGCAGGCGGCGACCTCGGCGCATCTGTTGCGCCTCAGCTTATGGGTGTCGTTATCGATAAGGTGACGGTCAGCAGCTTTGCCGCTGAACTCAGCACGCAGCTGAGCCTTTCTGCCGAACAAATCGGATTAAAGACGGGTATGATTGTCAGCTCCGTGTTCCCGATTTTGGGTACGGTCGTTGTTATAATGATAATCAGGTTCTTTAAAAAGCACGAAAAAGTTTAATCACAAATGAAAAAGCCGAGAACAATCGTTTTTTGATTGCTCTCGGCTATATATTTATTATTATATATTATTTACATTATTACATTGTTGACAAATCGTAAGGAGTGCGCTGGTAAACGAAGTAGTTGAGCCAATTACTGAAAAGCAAGCTGCCCACTCCTCGCCATTTCATGATCGGCTGCTTTGTCGGGTCATCATCGGGAAAATAGTTATAAGGCACGGCTGTGTCCAATCCTGCGTTTTTGTCGCGGAAATATTCCTTAGCCAAAGTGTCACGGTCGTATTCCGAATGACCGAACGAATAGAAATTGCGGCAGCTCATATCGGAGATTAGGTGAACGCCCGATTCCTCGGAGTAAGAAAGAACCTGTAAATCCTTGATCAGCGCAATCTCATCCCAATGGCTTTCGGTGTAGCGTGAATGTGGAACGAAAAATTCCTCATCAAAGCCTCTGAGCAGGGGATGGTACAAATCGATTGCCTTGTGCTTGAATATGCCGAAGATTTTTTTCTCCTTCAAATGCTTTGGCAAGCCGTAGCGGTGGTAAAGCCCTGCCTGCGCACCCCAACAAATGTGGAGCGTTGAGTAAACGTGCTTGTCAGCCCAATCAAAAATCTTGCAAAGCTCAGGCCAATAATCAACCTCTTCAAATTCCATTTTTTCAACAGGTGCGCCCGTCACAACCATTCCGTCATAGTTGTTGTCTTTTATATCATCAAAGGTTTTGTAAAAGGCGAGCATGTGCTCGGCGGAAGTGTTCTTAGAAGTGTGGGTTGCCGTCTGAAGCAAATCAACCTCAACCTGAATCGGTGAGTTGCTTAAAAGACGAAGAAGCTGTGTTTCAGTTTCGATTTTCGTCGGCATAAGATTAAGTATTACAATTTTAAGCGGTCTGATGTCTTGGGTTATGGCTCGCTCATTTGTCATTACGAATATGTTTTCGCTTTCCAATGAACCTCTTGCAGGCAAATCGCCGTCTATTTTAATAGGCATTTAATTACCTCCTATTTAAACAATAATATATATAATAGC
>CAYQRS010000167.1:0-3263 GCA_964419825.1 uncultured Eubacteriales bacterium | reverse complement strand
CAGCGGTCTCCAAAACCGCGTGCCGAGGGTTCAAGTCCTTCTGCCCCTGCCAAAATAAGTCCTGAAATCGTTGATACATAACGGTTTCAGGACTTTTCTTTTTGCTTTTTAGCCGTAAAAAGCCGCTTTTGACGAATAATAATTGGAGGCAGATAATTAACATTGCTTATCGCAAAAGGAGTTCCCACCCCCTCAAAATAGCAACTTTAAATTTGACTTTCTTTTTAGCAACAAAAAGTCAAAGAGAGCACAAATCAGCTAAGCAGGCAAAAGTGGAACACACCTTGCTGTGTATATCCGTCAGCGGTGCCTTTTCAATACATTAACTCACAAGCAAACTTTACTCATTTTCGTCAACATATTCAATTATATCTTCCACACGGCATTTTAATATTTTGCATAAATCATTCAGCTTCTGCGTTGTAATTCCGTTTCCTTTTCGTATTCTGTCAACGGTCGCACTGCTGATATCATATTTGTTTATAAGGGTATATGTACTTTCTCCACGCTCTTTGAGTGTTTTCCAAAATGGATCGTATATAATCATTATTATCACCATATTTAATGGTATTATTTGATTATCCTATTGACAATAGTCATAAATATGACTATAATGTAGTTAATTTGAGGAGGAAGAAAATATGGAATCAAATGAAATTACCGCAACAGAAGAAAACATTTCTCAACCGACACTGGAAAACAGCACCGTAAAAGAAGTGCCATCCGAACCACCCATACCCGTTGAAGAAACTACTGCTTTTATTTCAACAGCACCTAAAAAAAGCCTTTTTAAAAATAAAAAGCTCATCAAGAAACTAATTGTAATTGCAAGTCTTCTCTTTGCGATTATTATAATCAGTCTGATTTCAAATGCATTAAACAAAAGTGACGAAGCGAAAGCGGTAGATGCCCTTATCAAGCAAATCGGTGTAGTTTCTCTCGAAGACGGCGACTCAAAAATTGTTGCAGCCGAAGAAGCAGTTGATGATCTTCTTCCTGAGCATCGAAAAGAACTTGATCGTCTTGATAAGCTTGAAAAAGCGCGTGCAACCTACAACAAGCTTCTTAAGGAATCAAAAATCGAAGCTATTGAGGATGCAATTAATGCTATTGGTTCTGTTAACCTTAAAAGCGGCAAAGCAATAAAAAAGGCGAGAAAAGCATATGACGACAGTGAAACCGACATTAAGACCGCCATTTCAAACTATGAAATTCTCGAAAAAGCCGAAGCATCAATAAGCTCGTTGAGAGTTAATCAAGTTATTGAACTCATTAACAAAATCGGAACCGTAACCCTCAAAAGCGGCAGTGCTATCGATGCTGCCGATGAGATTTACGAAGAACTCAGCGACAGCGACAAGAAAAAGATTACAAACTATGCAAAGCTCAGTGAAGCAAAAGCAACGTTCAAAAAGCTCAAAGCGGCTGAAAAAGAAAAGAAAATCAAGTCTGCTCTTGCAGTCTTCAATAAAAGCCACGATAAAGTAACTGGAAGTACTTTCTATATGCCAAAGAGTTTTCCAAGATATATAGATACTCGTTGCTACATTATTCCTTATATAGGCGAAAATAGCGGTGAATATTGGCTTCGTCTTCGTTTAAATTATACTGGAGATGACTGGATTTTCTGGACAAAGCTAACTTTCCTCGTTGACGGAGAAAGATATTATCAATCTGTCAGCTACTATGACATTACAAGAGATAACAATCGTGGAGTTGTCTGGGAATACTATGATTACAATCCCTTAGCAAACGATATACTATTGCTCAAAAAAATCGCCAGTTCAAAGGAAACCATAATTCGTTTTGAAGGCAGCTCATATCATTATGATTTAAAGGTAACTGCGCAAGATAAAGCGACAATAAAGCAAGTCCTTGATGCATATACAATTATTATCGTAGACTGACTTATGCCAATAATCAAATAAAGCCATTCTTAGCAAGCATAACTTGATGAAAAATCCGTTTTTTATCAATAAAGAATCAATTTAACAACAGCAAATTTTTCACACTAAACAAGGCACGGTCAGAAAAAAATCCATGGCTCGTGCCTTTTGCATAAAATATTGCTTTGGGTGATTCATTTGTGCACGGCATAAAAACAGATTAAGGCAAGCAGAGTGAAGCCTTCTGCTTGCCTTTTTTATCCCCTCCGACCGAAATCGGATATTTCGCCCACCTCCCCTTGCAAATCAAGGGGAGGCTTTTTTTACTTCACATAATTAAACAGAAAAGTTACGAATGATTAAAAAATGTTGCCGATGAAGGTGAGGATATTTTCGAGCAACATATTGAAGAAAGAGCTAACAGTGGTGAAGAAGCTGACGGAGAGTGTGTAATCCGGAGCGAATCTCAAAACTGTCGGCAATTTGTTACCTGCATCGTACTTTTCGATTTGAACAGAATGTTTGCCTGCGGTGATATATTTATAAGGAATTTTGCAGTTGCCGTTTTCATCCGAAACAACCTTAATTGTTTTGCCGTTACAGCCCCAGATAAGTATGCAGCCGCTTACAGGATTTTCTTTTTCGATCATTGTCGATGTTGTTTCATCATAAACCTGATCGAGACTTGTTAAAGAAACGATGCCCTTTGAGAGGTTTTCGGTGTTGATTTTTGGGAACTGCATACCTGTCTTCCACTCATCACCGTAATACATAACGATTTCTTCGCCGCCGTTAAGTTTATATTTACCGACACCGAAATCGGGTGCTACGCCGTCAACTTTATATGACCAGCCATCCCAGCCTAATATGGTATAACTGCCGCCTTTTAAGCCGTTAATGTCATAGATAAAAGCAGATTCACCCTCACCCATGTATTTGATAGAAAAATCGTCATCGTTTTCGTCTACTCTAAGAAATACATCGAAAACCGTTTCACCTTTTTTGACTTCTACATCCGAATAATAAAAGCACTATGTGACACCTTCCACACGAAGGCTTACGGTTAATTTCTCATCTGCTGCAGAAGCCACAACAGCCATACATCCGATAAGCATCATAACCGCAAGAACAATGCTTAATGATTTTTTGAACATCTTCATTTTTGTTCAATCCTTTCTGATATATTTCAACCGCCTTGCGGCAAGCCGTTTACTTATTTAGCTTTCAAATCCTCACCCATATCACAGGTGTAAGCAAAAACTATTCTGTCCCCTGCCTTAACGCTGTAGGCACTGCAACCGACATTCGGAAATTCGCCGTTAACGCTGTACATCCAGCCCGACTGTGTGCCGCAATCCTTTTCGTAAAGCTGATGTA
>CAYQRS010000166.1:0-3318 GCA_964419825.1 uncultured Eubacteriales bacterium | reverse complement strand
TTTTGGAACAGAACAGCGGCTTTCTTTATTCCGACTTGAAGCGTCACGGCAAAAGAGTCGGCGGCTGCTTCGCTTTCTATATCGCCGTTCAAATTGCCGCTTCGCTTGGTCTGAGTGTTATCAGTACGAAAGGCGTACCGCTCGCTTTTACTTATGCTTACAGCGGAATTATGCTCAGCTTTTTAGCTCTGTTTGTTCCGTTCCGTTTAATGAGCCGCAAGCAAGGCTCACTCAGCTATTGGGAGGTTTTGCCCTTTAATCTGCCTAAGGACAAGCTCCGTTCCGTCTTGCTCATCTTTTTCGGCTGGGCGGTGTGTATGCTCTCCAATCAGGTTTCCGCCTTTGTCGAGCTTGCTTTCAATAACGCAGGCTATGAGATTGCGGATCAGCAGCTCGGCGTATCCTCCTCGTTGCTCGATTTTGTCGCAACGGCTGTTGTTTCTTCGCTTTTCGCTCCGCTTGTTGAGGAATTCGTTTTTCGTGGCGTTATAATGCAACCCCTGCGCCGCTACGGTAAGGGCTTTGCTGTTGTTGTTTCCGCCGTGCTTTTCGGTATGGCTCACGGCACGCCGACGACCTTCGCCTTTGCATTCGTTTGCGGCTTGGTTATCGGCTATGCAACGCTTTCTTCGGGCAGCCTTTGGGTTGGCATTGCAATCCACTTCCTCAATAACGCTTATGCCACGGTTTTCATCCAAATCAGCGAGATGTTCCCGAATTCGGCGAATAGGCTCTACTTCGTCGGCATGGTCGTTATCCTTGCCCTCGGTGCAGTGAGCGCCGTCGTGCTTTGGCAAAACGGTTGCTTCAAAAAATCCGAGCTGTATGCTGAATGTAGGCTTTCGCTTTCGGCGAAAATCAGGGGCTTCTTTTTGAATTTGCCGATGATTTGCAGCCTGTGCCTGTTGGCTTGGCTCATGTCATTCAGCGTTCAGTAAAGGGGTGAGGGTATGACCGATTGGGAAATTATGAACCGTGCACTTGCCCTTGCCGCAAAAGCATCGGAGCTTGACGATGTGCCTGTCGGTGCGGTTGTTGTGCGTGACGGCGAAATCGTCGGTGAGGGCTATAATCGCCGTGAAAGCGGCAAAAGTGCTGTTGCTCACGCTGAGGTGGAAGCAATCCAATCCGCTTGCCGCAGGCTCGGCAGATGGCGTTTGAGCGATTGCGAAATCTATGTTACGCTTGAACCGTGCCCGATGTGTACGGGTGCAATAATCAACTCACGCCTTAGCCGTGTCACCTTCGGAGCATACGATTATAAAGCCGGCTCAATGGGCAGTGTGGTCAATCTCTGCGATTTGCCTTATAACCACAAGCCCGAAATAATCGGCGGCTTTATGGAGGAAGAATGTGCAGGCTTGCTCTCCGCTTTCTTTGCCGAGCTGCGTGTGCGCAAGGCGGAGGAAAAACGCAAGGCGAAAGAGGGGTGCGGCTGATGTATTTGCATTTAGGTCAGGATACCGTTATAACCTATGATGAGATCCTCGGAATATTTGACCTTGAAGCGACGACAGTTTCAAAAGCAACAAGGGATTACCTTGCAAAGGCAACCAAGGATGCGAGAGTTGTCAATGTCAGCACAGATTTACCGAAATCGTTTGTTGTCTGCCGCAATAAAGACGGCGGCACAACGGTTTATGTTTCGGCAATATCGCCGTCAACGCTGCTCAAACGCAGCAGAACAGGCTTAAAATAAAATTTCAAAATTTATGGTAGGAGGAATTCTGCTTTGGATAAAACACAGGAAAATGTGCAGGAAATTCAGCTCAGCAAAGAAGATCTTGTAGAAGAAAGTGTTGAACAAATGGATACCGCCGTTAATGAAGAATACGGCGCAGGTCAAATTCAGGTTCTTGAAGGACTTGAGGCTGTGCGTATGCGCCCGGGTATGTATATCGGTTCAACAGGTCCGAGAGGTTTGCATCACCTCGTTTACGAAATCGTCGATAACTCAATCGATGAGGCTTTGGCAGGCTTTTGTACTCATATCGAGGTCGAAATTGAGCAGGATAACGTAATCAGCGTTCGTGATAACGGTCGTGGTATTCCTGTCGATATTAACGAAAAAATGGGCTTGCCCTCGGTAACTGTTGTTCTGACCGTTCTCCACGCCGGCGGTAAATTCGGCGGCAGCGGTTACAAGGTTTCGGGCGGCTTGCACGGCGTTGGTTCGTCGGTTGTTAACGCCCTTTCCGAATGGTTTACGGTTGAGGTCAGCCGTAACGGCAATGTTTATCGACAGAACTTTAAGCGTGGCGAAATTATGAGCGACCTTGATATTGTCGGCTCATCCGAAACAACGGGAACTTTCATCCGCTTCAAGGCTGATCCCGAAATTTTCACCGAAACAACGGTTTACGATTTTGCGGTTCTCGAAAAGCGCTTGCGTGAATCCGCTTTCCTTAACGCAGGTCTTTCAATTTCCCTCAAGGATAGCCGTGACCCCGAAAACATCGTTGAGCGTGTTTTCTGCTATGAGGGCGGCTTGAGTAGCTTCGTTGATTATATTAACGAAAGCCGTGGCTTTACTCCCGTTCAGCCTGCTCCGATTCATTTTTCAAGTGTTCAGGGTGACCGTTGCGCAGAAATCGCCTTGATGTATAATGACGGCTATAACGAAACTATCCTTTCGTTCGCCAACAACGTTAACACGGTTGATGGCGGTACTCACGAAACTGGCTTCAAAACGGCTTTGACCCGTGTCTTTAACGATTACGGCAAAAAGTTCGGCATTATTAAAGACGATAAATCCGTGCTCAAGGGCGAGGATGTTCGTGAAGGCTTGGTTTCCGTTATCAGCGTTAAGCTTACAGATGCTCAGTTTGAGGGACAGACAAAGGGCAAGCTCGGCAACACCGAGATGACTAAGCTCGTTTCCTCAACCGTTTACGAAAAGCTGATGACTTATTTTGAGGAGAATCCGCAGGTTGCAAAGGTTCTGCTCAACAAGGCTTGCGAAGCTTCAAGAGTTCGTGAGGCTGTGCGCAAGGCAAAGGAATCCGCAAGAAAAACCGCCCTTTCAAACTCAAGCTCATTGCCCGGCAAGCTTGCCGACTGTACTGATAAAAACCCCGAAAACACCGAGCTTTACATCGTCGAGGGTGATTCCGCAGGCGGCTCAGCAAAAGAGGGCAGAGATAAAAACTATCAGGCAATTCTTCCCCTTTGGGGTAAGATGCTCAACGTTGAGAAAGCAAGGCTCGATAAGGTTATTGGCAACGAAAAGCTGACACCTGTTGTAATTGCGCTCGGCACAGGCATTGATGAGGATTTCGACATTGAAAAGCTCCGTTATCACAAGGTTATCATTATGGC
>CAYQRS010000165.1:0-3323 GCA_964419825.1 uncultured Eubacteriales bacterium | reverse complement strand
GTCAACGCCGCCCTTTGCATTTCGCCGCCGCTGATATCGTAGGGGTGGCGGTCAAGCAAATGAGCGATTTCCGTGAATTCGGCAACAGCTTCAATTCTGCTTTTGCGTTCTGCCTTATTCAAGCCGCAGTTTTTGAGCAAATTCTCAAAATCCTCAAGCAAGGTGTTTCCGCCGAAAAGGCTTTCACATTTTTGCGGCATCACGGCAAGCAAGCCGCCGTAAAGCTCATCATGAGAATATTTTTTAATATCCTTGCCAAAAAGCTTGATTTTGCCTGATTTGCATTTCAGCACGCCACTCATAAGCGAAAGCGCAGTTGTTTTGCCTGCACCGTTCGCACCCAAAAGGGCGGTAAAAGAGCCTTGCTTAACCGAAAGGCTCATATTTTTCAGCACATAGCCGCTGTTATCATAAGCATAACGCACATTCTTCATTTCTGCCGCAACACTTTGAGATGGGCAGAGGGTGTCTCTTGCAGGCTCTGTGAATTTGAGTCTGCCGCTCAAAAGGCGTTCAAGCTCTCTGCGCCCCTGCGAAACGCTCAACGCCAAGCGAGGCTCAAGTGAAAAGCCAGCGCTCAGCTTCATCGAAAAAGGCATTGAACAGCGTACAAATTCATTCGCTTCAAAAAGCTGTTTTGTCATAAATTCGGGCTTGCTGTCGCAGATAATTTCACCGTTTTCCATCACGATCACCCTGTCTGCGGCTGAGATAATGTTTTCGAGTCGATGCTCGGTTATTATCACGGTTATGCCGTTCTCACGGCAGAGCTTTTGCGCAGTATCCAAAAAGCTCGATGCCGCAACGGGGTCAAGCTGTGAAGTCGGTTCATCAAGGATAATTACCTTTGGATGCATTGCAACAACGCTTGCCAAGCAAACAAGCTGTTTTTGTCCGCCCGAAAGCTCCTCAATTTTTTTATCTATTATATCTTCAAGCGAAAAATAAGCCGCAATTTCCGCAATTCTCAGCCTTATGCTTCTGCTGTCAAGTCCAAGATTTTCAAGCCCAAAAGCAAGCTCGGAGCGCACAGTATGCGTAACCGCTTGATACTCTGTGTTTTGGAGCAAATAGCCGATTTTTTCCGCAGAGTCACGCAGGGTAAAATCAGCCTTGCTTTTGCCGAAAAATTCAAGCTCGCCATCGACCTCGCCCTTGGGTGTCAATTCGGGCTTCAGCATACGCAGGAGGGTTGATTTTCCGCTGCCCGATTTGCCGCAAACAACAACAAATTCGCCCTGTTCAACAGCAAAATCAATGCCTTTGAGGGCAGGAGCGGAGCAGCTTGGATAAGTGAAATTCAAATTTTTTATTTTGAAATTGACCACAGCTTTTCCTCCCTCAAATCAAAAATCAACGGCATAATCAGCACCGCCGCAAAAAGCACGATAACCAAAGCCGAAAGCAAATCAATATTCGGCAAATAAACGATTGGGTTGTAATAAGCGGCGAGGCGATTTTTGCAGGCAAAGCCAAGTGTCGCCGCAAGAACTGATGCGAAAACTACCGCCGCATCCCTGAACAAAAACACATAATCATCATAAGAGGTTCTGCCCTTTAAGCCGTATCCCCTTGCTTGCATTGAATCGGAGGTATCGATGCCTTTTTCCATTGTCCACGAAACAAGAATCGAAAGCCGCCTTGCCGCAGACCTGATTTTGGCGAAAAAGCCGCCGATTTCGCCCGAATTACCGATACCCTTTTCCGCACTGAGAATTTGCGAGGATTGCGAACGAACAAGCGGAATAAAGCGCAAAACCATTGAAACAACAAGCGCAAGGCGTGGAGAAAATCTGCCGAAAAGAAAAACAATTTTTTCACTCGTCAAAATTTCGTTAAAGCAATCGAGCCACAAAAGCATACTCGCCGCTCTCACAGCGGAAACCAAGCCATAAGCAAGTGCTTCCAGAGTGAAGCTGTTGCCGTTTTTCATAACGAACAAAACCGTTACGCCGTAATGGCTGAACAGACCGTTAAAGACTGTGATGAGAATAATCAACGGCAAAATAAATTTTAAAATATATGCGGCGGCTTTTTTACCCTGAAGCTTCAAATCATAAGCCGCACCGCAGAAAAACGCAATAAAAAGGGAGAAAGGGTTTGTTGCCATCAAGGAAAAAGCAAAGGCAAAGACAAAAAACGCAAGAGCCGCAACAGGATGCAACCCTTTAAAGCCAAACTTCATTTCCTTCACTCCCCTTTCATTTAATCGTTAACCGTTGTTTTAACCTTTTTACGCCGCTTTTTGGATTTTTGCGTTTTGTCGCTCGCCTGCTTTAGCCCTGCATATTCCAACGCTCTCGGCCAAGGACCTAAATAAGCCTTGATGCGTGAAACCTCAACAGCTTCAAAATCCTCTTTCTTGGGAATTCTGCCAAGCGCCTTGGCTTTTTCGCAAAGCATTTGTGCGGCGATTTTCTTTTTCTCCTCCGAAATCATAAAACCATCCTTAAAAAACAAAAGCCCTTTCAGCCAATCGGCTTAAAAGGAGCACGATTTAAAACACGAAAACGGCAAACACTCCCATAGCAAAGAGAGCTTTGAGCAGACGATAGAATCAACCTGCAACAATTTTTCAATCCGATTATGTTATTCATTATAACACAGCAAAACAACTTTTTCAACAGAAAAGGCGGCACAGCTCAACTGATATGCCTTTTTTGCGACAAGCGGCAACAAAAAATGAGCCTGACTTGCATCAGGCTCATTGAGGTTATTTTGTTAACTGCTCTTATTTTGCAACAGGAACGCTGATTTCAAGGTCAGTCAGCGGGAAAGAGCAGCAGGGATGAATACAACCGAACTTGTAGTCTGCAAGACGGCGATACTCAAGATGCTTCGGAACATAAACCTTACCTGAGAGAAGGTGTGAATGGCAGAAGCCACACTCACCACTGCGGCAACGTGCAGGAACTGCAATGCCGTTTTTCTCAAGAGTTTGCATAACAGAATCGGAGGATGCGCCGAATACAACATAGGTTTTATCCTGAATTGTAACGGTGATCTTAACCTTATCCGGTACATTTGAGGGATAATCCTCCTGATTTTGAGGATTGTGGAATTCACCGAACATTTCGTGTCTGATATATTTCTTTTCAAGACCGAGAGTTTCGATTTCCTTATCAACAAACTGATACATCTGCTGAGGTCCGCAAAGGAAGATTGAATAAGGTTCATCAGTGGGAGCATATTTCTTGATAAGCTCAGCGGAGAGGAAGCCTCTCTCATCCTTCTCGCCGCAGACAGCGTCTTTATCGCTCAAAACATGAACGACCTTGATTTTGTCGCACTTTGCTTCAAGCTCAGCAAGCTCATCCTTGAAG
>CAYQRS010000164.1:0-3339 GCA_964419825.1 uncultured Eubacteriales bacterium | reverse complement strand
GGGGATATCGTTCTTATGAAAAAGATAGTTTCGCTTTTGCTCGCTTTCTCGCTTATGCTTTCCTGCTGTGCGTTTTCAACCTCTGCTGAGGATGTTGACACAGTAACAGGCTTCACTGCGGAGGATTTTTTGCATACCGAAGGTCAAAATATCGTTAACGCAAGCGGAAAGAAAATCCAGCTTAAGGGAGTTAATTTGGGCGCTTGGATGATTTGGGAGGATTGGCTTTGCCCTTATGATCCTGTTGACGAAAAGCTCAGCCATTATGAAGTGCTTGAGATATTGGAGCAGCGCTTCGGCAGAAAAACGGCATACGAGCTGTTTAATACATATATGGATAACTGGATTACGGAATATGACCTTGATCAAATTAAGGAAATGGGCTTTAACTGTGTACGTGTTCCGTTTTGGTTCCGCAATTTTTATTATGATGATAACGGTACAAAAATCCTTGATAAAAACGGCAAATGGGATTTTTCACGCCTTGAATGGGTTGTTGAGGAATGTTCAAAGCGTGAGCTTTATGTTGTGCTTGATATGCACGGAGCAGTCGGCTATCAAAGCGATGCACCTCACAGCGGCAAGGGTGGCTCTTGTGGACTTTATGCCGATACCGAGCAGGGTGAGCGTTACCGTGAGCTGACGGATGAATTGTGGACGGAAATTGCCTCACGCTTCAAAGGCGATCCCGCAGTTGCAATGTATGATTTGCTCAATGAACCGATGTGTGATGTCCCGTCGAGCGAATTTGAGCATCGCAAGAACAATACCTTCATCTATTCACGCCTTTACGATACGGTTAGAGCGGCAGATCCCGATCATATAATAACTCTTGAGGTTATCTGGACTGCAATTGCTTTGCCGCAGGCATTCACAAAGGGCTGGAGCAATGTTGTTTATCAGGTTCATTTTTATAACAATTCCAACTTCATCTTCAATATATTCACATGGATCACAAAATTGGTCTATTTTGATGTTCCGATGATGATGGGCGAGTTTTACCCTCATCAGGCAACAACGTGGGATAACTGCTTTAAAACACTCAATAAGGCTAATTACAGTTGGTTTCTCTGGACATATAAGGCTTCTAACCACGGTATGTGGGAGAGCGATTGGTGCTTAAGGGGCAGCAAGGATGGCTTCCACCGTGCCAATGTTCGCACAGACAGTGTTGAAGAGATTGCACGCAAATGGGGCGAATGTATCAGAACCGAAAACGGTTTTCAGGATAGTGGCCATTACGAAAAGAATGTTAAAGCCTTCCTTTAAGGGAACTGAACAGTTATGGAAAACAGCGTTTATATAGCGATATTGCTTGTCTTTTTTGTTCTCCTTTTGCACAGAAAGGAGAATGAAAAGGCTGTTGTTGCGAAAAGGATAATATCAAAAAAGGGGAATGTCAGTATGACGGAAACGGCAAAAATGTTCCTTAACAAGGAGTGTATTGTCTATACCTTTAACGGCACTCAGATTACGGGAATAATCAAGCAGGTCACGGATAAAGCCCTGCTGATTGAAAGCAAAAACACAAAAGAAGCTGTTAATCTCGATTATGTTATGAGAATCAGAGAATATCCTCTGAACAAAAACGGCAAAAAGAAATCGATAATAGTTGATTGATAAAATTAAAAGCGACCGAAAGCTTCAAGCTCACGGTCGCTTTTGTTATGAATTGTTATTTGTAGAGGAATTCGTATTCGCCCTTGAGAACAACGTTCCAGATGTATTTAAGGATTGATGAATCGGGCAGAATATCGTCAAGAGCTGTTACAATAACACGGATGATGAATGAGTAATCAACTGTGAAAGGAACTTCCTCTTTTTCGAGAACCTCGCCCTCTCTGATCGTTGTGAACGGCTGAACGTAGCAGATGCCGCCGGGACCTGTCAGATATGCTCTGACATAGCAGCCGTCAAAATTCTCCAGCTCATCAAGGTCGATTTTGTTGCTCTTGGCAATGATCGTGTCATCATATACCCAAACAACCTCATCTGTGTATTCGTTGACATCGAGCGTAATCGATTGGTTGTTTTGGTCAACTGTAACCTTGTTGACCATCGGAACAGGACCTTCGCCGAGAAATTCATCGCCAAGCTCGTAGGTGGCGTTGCGGCTTACACAGAAGAAAGTGCCGTCTTCCATGCTTGTTCTGAGTGCCGAAGTCGTCTTTTCGCTCATCCAATGAACGGTGAATGCTCTGTCCTGCTGCTCGGCGTGGTGAGCGTCGCTGAAAGTGAAGCACCACGGAACAACGCCGTAGGGGATGGTTTTTTTGAGTATTTCATCGTAAAGTATTCTGTCATAGGTTGTGTGGGTGTCTGTGCCGCTGTTGATGCCTGTGCCGACACATGAGGGATGGTCAAGGAAGATTTTTGAGTATTTGTTAACAAATCTGTCGCTTGAGGAAATTTCAGGCTTGCCCTTTGCCCAAGCTCTTGTGTAATCGCCAAGGTGATCGAGGAAGGTGATACCGCCAAGCTTTTCAACCTGTGCAACAGGGTATTCGTAATCGCCGTCAATGCCGATGAGGTTTTGACCGTAATCGCAGAAAAAGCTGTTAAGGTGGCTGTTTTGCGGAACTGCGCCATTAAGCTCGTTTGCCTGAGTAACTTCGAGCATACCTCTGCCGTTTCTGCCAACGCCGGCAATGATTTCCTCACGCCTCTCCGAGGTGAGCGGCTCAAGCTTGCGCATACCTGTCTGCTTGCTCTTAACAAGGCGCATTAAGGTTAAGGTCTTGGGTGCTTGATCCCATTGAACGCCAACGGTCATGTGGTCGGATAATGCGAGAATATCATAGCCGTAGGAATAGTGTGCTTCAACGACCTCAGCAATCGAAAGTGAACCGTCGCTTGCGTTGGTGTGGCAATGGAGCTGGGTTTTGTAAGCATCCCAGGTTTCCCAATTAACACTTTCATACGGGTTGCCGATTATGTATTTGGCTTCTTCCGCCGCAAAAGCCGTGACGGAAACGGAGAAAAGCATAACCGCAACAAGAATAAGGCTTAATGTTTTTTTAACTCTTGACATAATGAACCTCCGTACATATAATATGGTTACATTATATAACTGTTCTTCAGCATCAGTCAATTAAATAATTGTGAATTTTTGCTAATTAAAGTAATTTTTCGGGATAATTTTAATATAATATTATTAGCAGAAAAAATTCCCGAAAATCCCGAAAAAATTTTTTGAAAAATTTTCAAAAAAGTGTTGACAAGTTGAAAGAAATGTAGTATAGTAGTCACTGTTGTCGGTGCGATAACACCGAACACGCCAGCAACGTGGGAGCATAGCTCAGCTGGGAGAGCATCTGCCTTACAAGCAGAGGGTCACAG
>CAYQRS010000163.1:0-3370 GCA_964419825.1 uncultured Eubacteriales bacterium | reverse complement strand
ATATTAAATAAGATTTATTAGGGGAGGTGTTTGCCTTGGCGAAAAAAATAGTTGTTGCTTCAGGTAAGGGCGGCGTTGGCAAATCCTCCGTTTCCGCAGGTCTTGCGTGTGCTTTTCAAAACGCAGGCTACAGCGTTCTTGTTGTCGATTGCGACATTGGCTTGCGTAGCCTTGATATTATGCTCGGCGCTCAGGAGGAGATGCTCTTCAACTGGGGCGATGTCATAACAGGTCGTTGCCTGCCGGACAAGGCGCTTACCTCAACCGCTTTCGGGCCGACGCTTCTCTGCGCCCCAAAAGGCTTCGAGATTGAATACACAGTTGAAGCAATGAAAGCTCTCACGGCGGAGTTTGAAAGCCGCTTTGATTATATTATTTTCGATTCACCTGCAGGTGTCGGGCTTGGCTTTAAGCTCGCAGCAGCAGCAGCGGAGAGTGCCGTGGTTGTTGCAACACCCGACGAAATCTGCGTTCGCAATGGTGCTATTGCCGCCGATTATTTGGCGGATTTGGGTATTGAGCAAAGCCGCTTGATAATCAACCGCTTCGATACGAAAGCAATCCTTAAACGCAAGCTTCTCAATATTGACGATGTTATCGATTCAACACGCCTGCGCCTGATCGGTGTTGTTCCGCAGGATGCTTCGGTCAGCTTCAATATGAGCCGAGGCAAGCCACTGCCAAAGCGTAGCAGTGCCTCGAAGGCTTATGGGCGCATTGCCGCACGAATCGAGGGCAAGCGTGTTCCGCTTAAAATGAAATGCTTAAAAACCTACAAATAAACGAAAATGGGGGAGAATGTTTTTTCACATTCTCAGGAAAGGAAAAGGAATTATGAACATAGCACTTATCGCACACGACGCCAAAAAAGAACTTATGACTCAGTTCTGTATTGCTTATTGCGGAATTTTGAGCAGACATTCGCTCTGCGCAACGGGAACAACGGGCAAAATTGTCAGCGAAGCAACAGGACTTAAAATTCAAGGCTTCTTGAGCGGTTCTCAGGGCGGCGATCAACAAATTGCGGCAAGAATTGCCTGCAACGAGATCGATTTGCTTCTCCTTTTCCGTGATCCGCTTAATCCGAAGCCTCACGAGCCTAACGAGGCAACGTTGCTTCGCCTTTGCGATGTTCACAATATCCCTGTTGCAACCAACATTGCAACCGCCGAGGCAATCATCCACAGCCTTGAGCGTGGCGACCTTGATTGGCGTGATATTGTTAACCCGAAGCAATAATCTTCAAACATACAAGGGCGAGCAGGTTTTTGTCCTGTTCGCCCTGCAACTATATTTTGTAACTAAACTCGAAAGGACATTTATCCAATGGCACTTGTAACAAAAGCAATAAAAGGCACTCAGGATTTGTTGCCGTCAGACAGCTACAAAAACCGCTATGTTGAGCAGGCAATGCTTGATATTGCAACAAAATTCGGCTATAAAGAAATCCGCACACCTGTTTTTGAGCATACCGAGCTTTTCAGCCGTGGCGTAGGCGATACGACCGATGTTGTTCAAAAAGAGATGTACACCTTCGATGACAAGGGCGGCAGGTCGATAACGCTCCGTCCTGAGGGTACAGCGGGCGCAATGAGAGCCTTCCTTGAGCACGGTCTTTTCAATGAGCCGTTGCCTCAAAAGGTGAGCTACCTTACCTCCTGCTACCGCTATGAGAAGCCGCAGGCAGGTCGCTTGCGTGAGTTCCATCAGTTCGGCGTTGAATGTCTTGGCACTTCCGCTCCTGCGGCAGATGCGGAAATCATCAGCTTGGCTCATGAGATTTTTTCTTACCTTGGCATTGAGGATTTGCGCCTTGAAATCAACTCAATCGGTTGCTCCGAATGTCGCAAGGAATATCACAAGGCTCTGCGTGAGTATTTCGAGAGCAAGAAGGAAGGTCTTTGCCAGACCTGTCTTGAACGCCTTGAACGCAACCCGATGCGTATTCTCGATTGCAAAAGCCCCGAATGTGGCGCAATAGCAAAGGATGCACCGAAGGTTTTGGATTATATTTGCGATGATTGTGCGGCTCACTTCCAAACCGTTAAAAAGCACCTTGATGCGATGAATATTCCCTATGTTGTCAATCCGACGATCGTTCGAGGTCTTGATTATTATACACGCACCGTCTTTGAATTTGTTTCCACGCAAATCGGCGCACAGGGCACTGTTTGCGGCGGCGGCAGGTACGACGGCTTGGCAGAACAGCTCGGCGGAAACAGCACTCCGTCGCTCGGCTTTGCCCTTGGCATAGAGCGTCTTATGCTCCTTATGCAGGCTCAGTCAACCCCCTTGCCCGAAGAACAAAGACCTGATTTGTATATTGCTTCAATGGGCGATGAGGCTAACCTTGTTGCGGCACGCTTGGCGGCTTCCCTGCGTGAAGAGGGCATTTCCGTTCAATATGATGTTGCAGGCAGATCGGTTAAGGCTCAGATGAAATTCGCCAATAAGCTCGGCGTGCGTAACACCGTTGTAATCGGCGAGAGTGAGATTGAAAGCGGTAAGGTTACAGTTAAGGATATGGACGGCGGCGAAAGCATTGAGCTTGAGCTTGACGGCTTTGAGGATGCCTACCAAAGCTACCTTGTTCAATCGGCTGTTAAAAGCATTGCCGATGTTGAGGGCTTGGATATGAGCGGCATCAATTTGGCTAATTTGTTTTAAGGAGTAATCACTATGGATTTTATGACAGGACTTAAAAGAACACATTATTGCGGTGAGCTTCGTGCAACCGATATAGGCAAAGAGGTCGTTGTTGCAGGCTGGGTACAGCGTCAGCGTGACCTCGGTGCGCTGATTTTCATTGATTTGCGTGACCGTTCGGGAATTGTTCAGCTCGCTTTTGACGATAACACAGACCGTGAAATTTTCGACAAAGCCTTTACTTCAAGAAGCGAATTTGTGCTTATGGCAAAGGGCGTTGTCCGTGAGCGTAGCTCCAAAAACACAGAGATTCCGACGGGCGAAATCGAAATTGAGGTTAACGATTTGCGTGTGCTTTCAAAGAGCGAAACACCGCCCTTCGATATTGTTGCAGGCTGTCAGACCTCGGAGCTTACACGCCTGAAGCACCGTTACCTTGATTTGCGCCGCCCCGATTTGCAGTCCAACATCATTCTGCGCCACAAAATCTCAAAGGTAACCCGTGACTATTTCGATGAAAACGGCTTCATCGAAATCGAAACACCGATTTTGATTCGTTCCACACCTGAGGGCGCTCGCGACTATATCGTGCCGAGCCGTATCCACAAGGGCAGCTTTTATGCTCTGCCTCAGTCACCTCAGCTTTATAAGCAGCTTTCAATGGTAGCAGGCTTTGACCGCTATATGCAGATTGCACGTTGCTTCCGTGACGAGGATTTGCGTG
>CAYQRS010000162.1:0-3401 GCA_964419825.1 uncultured Eubacteriales bacterium | reverse complement strand
CATTGAGGCAAGGGAACAGTTCCTTGAAATGACGGGTGAATTGCCCGATACGGTTGTTGCTTGTGTCGGCGGCGGTTCAAACGCAATGGGTATGTTCTCAGGCTTCCTTAATGATCCCGTTGAAATTATTGGCGTTGAGCCGCTTGGCAGAGGCTCAAAAATCGGCGACCACGCCGCAAGCATTACCTACGGCGAGGAGGGCATTATGCACGGCTTTAACAGCATTATGCTCAAGGATGAAAACGGTGAGCCTGCCCCCGTTTATTCGGTTGCTTCAGGACTTGATTATCCCTCATCCGGTCCCGAGCACGCATTCTTGCACGATGTCGGCAGAGTTAAGTATGATGTAATCGGCGATGATGAAACGATTGATGCGTTCTTCCGCCTTTCCCGTATGGAGGGTATTATTCCCGCAATCGAAAGCTCACACGCCGTTGCCTATGCAATGAAGAAAGCCAAAGAGATGAAAAAGGGTTCGATTCTCGTTTGCCTTTCAGGCAGAGGCGATAAGGATATGGATTATATCATTGAGCATTACGGCATCAGATAAAATAAATGCCAAGAGCAAATGAACCTTGTGCCTACCACCATTTGACAGCTGTTATAAAGCGGCTGTTTCAAATGCGGTAGGCTTTTTTTCTGTTTAGTGTAGGATAGCCGTATGCCATAATAAATCAATTTTTTTTACAGCTAATATAACCAATTACAATGCTCTTTGCTTGTGCAGCTTGGCAAATTCAAAAAATCGTCACCGCTTTAGTAGATTGCTCGGCAAATATCGTGATTCTGTGACTATTTTATTTAAAGAATTGTTGATTTTTTTCCCGAATTCGCTATAATGTATAATAGGATATTTTGAGGATGTGGTCTTTTGAATATATTGCATATGAAATATGCTGTTGAGGTTGCCAAGCTCGGCTCTCTCAGTAAGGCTTCCGAAAGCCTGCTGACTGCAATACCGAACATCAGCCGTTCAATCAAGGAGCTTGAGGCTGATTTGGGCATATCGATTTTTGACAGAACCACCAAGGGCATGGAGCTTACTCCCGATGGTGAGGAGTTTATCGGCTATGCCAAGGGTATTCTCAAGCAAATCGATCAGGTCGAAAACTTTTATAAAGACGGTTCGCCGAAAAAGCAAAAGTTTTCCATTTCCGTGCCTCGTGCTTGCTATATTTCCGAAGCCTTTGCTCAGTTTTCCAAAACGCTCACAAAATCCTCGGCGGAAATCTTTTATAAAGAAACGAATTCAAAACGCACAGTTAACAATATCCTCAACCACGATTATAAGCTCGGTATAATCCGTTATGCCGAGAATTATGATAAATATTTTAAAACAATGCTCGAAGAAAAGGGCTTGAGCTACGAAATGGTCACCGAATTTTCATATCGCCTCATAATGAGTGCGGAAAATCCGCTTGCTTCCAAGGATAACATAACCTTTGATGATTTAGCTGACTATATCGAAATTGCCCATGCCGATCCTTATGTTCCCTCAATGCCGCTCTCCAAGGTCGTCAAAGAGGAGCTGCCGGATAACATTGAGCGCAGAATTTTCATTTTTGAAAGGGCGAGTCAGTTTGATTTGCTCTCTCAAAACAAAGAAACATTTATGTGGGTTTCACCTGCACCGGATAGCCTGCTTAAACGCTATAATCTGGTTCAAAAAACCTGCATAGATAACAAAAAGAAGTACAAGGATGTTTTGATTTACAGAAACGGTTACAAGCTCACGGAACTCGACAAAAAGTTTATCACCGCTTTGTGCGATGCCAAGCGCAAATATCTATGAAATCGTAACAAAAAAACGCCTTGCTTTCGGGCGAAACTGTACCTTTCTTCCAATCGTTACGGGTGTTATCGATAAAGATAATACCGATTAAACATTTTAAGAATTCACATTTTGCAAAGCATTTGTTAAAATGCAATTATGAAGGGAGGCACCGTTATGATTAAAGCTTCTGTCCCTAAAGCAACATTGGGCAGATTGCCGCAATACCTGAAGCTGTTGAAAGCTTTGCCGAAGGATGAATATGAGTATATCTCAGCAACATCAATCGCAAAAATGCTTTCTCTCGGAGAGGTGCAGGTCAGGAAGGATCTCAGCTCGATAAGCGGCGCAGGCAAGCCGAAGCTCGGCTATGTTACGGCAGATTTAATAGTTAAGCTTGAAGAGCATCTGGGTTGCAACAAGCTCACTTATGCGGTGCTTGTCGGCGCAGGTAAGCTGGGCAGGGCATTGCTCGATTACGATGGATTTGAAAAGTACGGAGTTAAAATCATTGCGGCGTTTGACAGTAAGCTGTCTGCGCCCGACCTTGAAGGTAAGGTCGAGATTTTGCCGATGGATCGATTCAGCGAGTTTTGCAAAACCCATAGCGTCAACATCGGCATTATAACCGTCGGTGAAGGCTCGGCACAAACCGTGTGTGACCAAATGACCGAAAGCGGTATCACCAAGATTTGGAACTTTGCTCCGTGCAAGCTGAATGTTCCATGTGGTGTATTGCTTCAGAACGAGAATTTGGCTCTTTCGCTTGCTCACCTTAAGGCAAGCGGAACCGACTACGGTAACTAATCAATTATGTAAATCAAAACAGGAGGCTGTACATGAGCAGTAAAGTTTACGAAATTATCGATGGCGTTGAAAAGCTCGAAGAAGCTATCGAGCGTATCAGAGAAGCACAAAGAATTTTTGCAACATTCACACAGGAGCAGGTTGATAAAATCTTCCTTGCTGCCGCATCTGCCGCAAATAAGGCACGAATTCCGCTTGCAAAAATGGCTGTTGAAGAAACAGGAATGGGCGTAGTTGAAGATAAGGTTATCAAAAACAACTATGCCGCCGAATATATCTACAACGCATATAAAGATACAAAAACCTGCGGAGTAATTGAGGAGGATAAGGCATACGGTATTAAAAAAATTGCCGAGCCGATTGGCGTTATCGCCGCAGTTATTCCCACAACGAACCCCACCTCAACCGCAATTTTCAAGTGCCTTATCGCACTCAAAACCCGTAACGCAATTATTATTTCTCCCCACCCCAGAGCAAAGAACAGCACAATCGCCGCCGCAAAGCTCGTCCTTGAGGCAGCAGTTGCCGCAGGTGCTCCCGAGGGCATTATCGATTGGATCGATGTTCCCTCGCTTGATATGACAAACACCCTTATGAAAGAAGCAGATATAATCCTCGCAACAGGCGGTCCCGGTATGGTTAAGGCTGCTTATTCAAGCGGCAAGCCTGCTCTTGGCGTAGGCGCAGGTAACACCCCCGCAATCATTGACGATACTGCAGATATTCTTCTTGCAGTTAACTCAATCATTCATTCAAAAACCTTCGATAACGGTATGATTTGTGCTTCCGAGCAGTCCGTTATTGTTTTGAGCAGCGTTTATGA
>CAYQRS010000161.1:0-3404 GCA_964419825.1 uncultured Eubacteriales bacterium | reverse complement strand
CCTCATCAAGAGCGTTGAAGTGAGTTTCAAACGGTCTTGCAGCCGCACCACCTGCATTGGCAACAAGCATTGGAGTTTCAACCTCCATAAAGCCCTGTGTATCAAGGTACTTTCTGATTGCGGCAATAATTTTGGAGCGCTTGATGAAAGTATCCTTAACCTCAGGGTTCATAATGAGGTCGATATATCTCTGGCGATAGCGGACATCTGTGTTGGTAAGTCCGTGATATTTTTCAGGAAGAATTTGCAGGCTCTTTGAAAGAAGAACGATCTGCTCAACATGGATTGAGATTTCGCCCATATTGGTGCGGAAAACCTCGCCCTTGATACCGACAATATCGCCAATATCCATTCTTTTGAAGCACTTGTACTCATCCTCGCCTACAGCATCCCTTGCAACATAGCATTGAATGTTGCCCTTAAGATCCTGAACATTGCAGAAGGAGGCCTTACCCATAACACGCTTGGACATCATTCTGCCGGCAATCGAAACCTTTTTACCCTGCATCTCTTCAAAATTATCTTTAATATCCTGACTGTGGGTATCGGGATCGTACTTTGTGATTTGGAACGGATCATTGCCGTTAGCCTGAAGCTCGGCAAGCTTTTCACGGCGCACCTTGCGGAGCTGATTCAAATCGGGCTCTTGTGCGTTTCTTTGTTCTGCCATAATTAAAATTCCTCTCGTAAGAACTTATTTTACAATCTTAACAATTTGATAAGTGATTTGACCGCCGGGAGCATCGACAACAACAGTGTCGCCTGCCTGCTTGCCCATAAGAGCCTTGCCTGCGGGAGATTCGCTTGAAATGTAGTTTTCTTCTTTGGTGGATTCGTTTTCACCGAGGATCACATAATCGTCCTCATCGTCATCATCAACATCTTTAAGAGTGATTACCGAGCCGACATGAACCAGGCCGAGAGCTGAATCGCTGATGATGATAGCATCCTTAAGGATACCCTCAAGCTCTGTGATACGAGCTTCAAGGCGACCCTGATCGTTCATTGCTTCATCGTATTCTGCGTTCTCTGAAAGGTCGCCGTGTGAGCGAGCCTCTTTAATATCCTCGGCAGCCTTTGCTCTGCCCTCTGTTTTGAGATATTCGAGTTCTTCGGCAAGTTTATCGTAGCCTTCTTTGGTGAATTCCTGTGCCATAATATATTCAATCCTTTCGTCAGATGTTTTATTATCCGTAGTATTATAATACAAATAACAAATAATGTCAAGCAAACTGTGGCTTATCGCAAAAAAGAGCTTCTTTTTGCCGCAAATGCCACAAGGCTTGTTTTAACGGTTTAAAATTTTAAATTACTAATTGCTTTTATTTTGGAAGTGTGGTAAAATTACTTTAACATTATCACCAGAAACTTTACGGAGGTATTCTGCCGTGGCAAAAAACATTAGAGATGATGACAACGTTCGATTTATGCTCAAGGCTATCCTTGAACTGAACACCCTTGAAGAATGTTACGACTTTTTTGAGGATTTATGCACAATTACCGAGCTTAAATCAATGTCGCAACGCATTGTTGTTGCGAAAATGCTCCGTGACAAGCGAGTTTACAGCGATATTGTTGCGCAGACGGGTGCAAGCACTGCCACAATCAGCCGTGTCAACCGCTCGCTCAACTACGGCTGCAACGGTTATGATGAAATTTTCAACAGGCTTGCAAAGAAGGATGAAGAATAAATTATGAGCGGTTATTCATCTTTTTCTCAGGTTTACGACACCTTGACAGAAAATGTTAATTACGCCGCCAGAGCCGATTACATTGCCTCCCTCCTTGCCGAAAACGGTATTCAGGGCGGCATTTTGCTTGACTTGGCCTGCGGAACAGGTACGCTGAGCATCGAAATGGCAAGGCGTGGGTTTGAGGTCATCGGTACTGATGCAAGCGGCGATATGCTCAGCATTGCAATGAACAACGCCAATGAAGCGGAGCAAGATATTCTTTTCCTCTGCCAATCGATGCAGAGCCTTGACCTTTACGGCACAATCAACTGCGCAATCTGCACGCTTGACAGCATCAACCATTTAACCGAAAAAGAGGATGTTCAGCTCGCCTTCAACAAGGTTTCGCTTTTCACCGAGCCGAACGGAATTTTTATTTTCGATATTAACACACCTCACAAGCATCGCAATGTTTTGGCGAACAACACCTTTGTTTACGAAGCTGAGGATGTTTTTTGCGTTTGGCAAAACACATTAGAGCCGCAGACGGACACAGTTCAAATCGATTTGGATATTTTCACTGAGCTTGAGGATGGTATTTACGAGCGTGAAAGTGAAAGCTTCAAGGAGCGAGCCTATCCGCTTGAGGAAATCGAACAGATGCTGAAGCTTGCAGGCTTTGAAACGATTGGCGTTTACGACGAAATGAGCAAAGACGAACCGAAAGAAAATTCGGAAAGAATATTTATTGTAGCAAGGAAGTGCTGAAATGGGCAGAATTATCAGAACAATTTCAACAGGCGGCGAAGTTATGTGCATCGCCGTTGATGCAACGGATATAGCAGAGCGTGCGCAGCAGATTCACAAGACCTCTGCCGTCACCTCGGCGGCACTCGGCAGATTGCTTGCGGCGGCAACAATGATGGGCGATATGCTCAAGAGCAAGGATGACACAATCACCTTGCGTGTCAACGGCGACGGTCCTGCCGGCAGCCTGATTGCCGTTGCGGACAGCAGCGGTAACTGCCGTGGCTACATTGCAAACCCTGTTGTTGAAATCGATTTGAACAAAAAGGGCAAGCTTGATGTCGGCGGAGCAGTCGGCAACGGAACCCTCACGGTTATGAAAGACCTCGGACTTAAAGAGCCTTATATTGCACAAGTTCCATTGGTCAGCGGAGAGATTGCCGAAGACATTACAAGCTACTATGCAACCAGCGAGCAAACTCCAACGGTTTGCGCCCTGGGAGTGCTTGTCAATCCCGATCTTTCAATCAAAGCCGCAGGCGGATTTATAATTCAGCTTCTCCCCTTTGCAAGCGATGAAGTTATCGACAAGGTGGAAAAGGGTCTTGAAAATCTCCCCTCGGTCACGCAGATGCTTTCAACAGGTATGACTCTTGAACAAATCTGCCAAAGAGCGTTGCAGGAATTTGAGATTGAAACGCTTGATGAAAGCCACCCCGAATACCGCTGCAACTGCTCAAGAGAGCGAGTTGAAGAAGCACTCATCACAACAGGCGTTCAAGAGCTTAAGGATATGGCAAAAGACGAAAAGACAGAGGTCACCTGCCATTTTTGCGACAAGGTTTACACCTTTACACCAAAAGATTTGCTCAAGCTTGCCGAAAGAGCAAAAAAATAAACAGCAAAGCATAAACAAAAAACGCAGTTCGTTTGCTACGGGTTGATAAGGCAGTATAGAAATTTATTACATCTGTGGCATTGCAA
>CAYQRS010000160.1:0-3411 GCA_964419825.1 uncultured Eubacteriales bacterium | reverse complement strand
GGTTAAAGGAGCTTAAAAATCTGCGCAAAACCTCACCAAAAGTCAACTCTTTTATATCCTCAGGTGCAACAAGCGGATATTCGCCGACTGTTTCGCCATCGAGAATGAATTTCACCGTGCCGACACGCTCCCCTGCCTCAACGGGCGCTTGAACATCAGTTGCAAGCTCAACGGATTGTTCGAGCTTTTCGGCGCTGTTTTTTTTAATCAAAATCGGCGTAAATTCAGGCACAGACGGAACGAACTCATCGAAACAGCCTTTTATGACCTTGACCGGTGCAATTAAATCCTCATTGATTTTCGGGGTTATTGTTTCAAAATTGGCAAAGCCCCAATTCAGCAACGCCTTTGCGCCGCCGAACCTGTCATCGCTTTTCGGGCTGCCCATAACCACGGCAACAAGGTGAGTTCCCTCTCGCATTGCCGAAGCGGAAATACAGCAGCCCGCCTTGCTCGTTGTGCCTGTTTTAAGCCCCGTTGTTCCGTCATAAAAGCGCACAAGCTTATTCGTGTTGACAAGCTGAGTTTTTCCGTCACGCAGGGAATCCATCCAAACAGTTGTATATTTTTGTATAAGCTCGTGCTTAAGTAATTCGACCGACATCAAGCCGACATCGTATGCTGAGGTCAAATGATTTGTTGCCGTATCGTCAAGCCCCGTGCAGTTTTCAAAATGCGTATCGTTCATACCAAGCTCTTTTGCCCTGTCGTTGAGTGCTTTGATGAGTGCATCCTCACTGCCGTAAATATGCTCACCGAGCGCTTGGCAGGCATCGTTTGCGCTGGCGATTGCCGTTGCCCTGAGCAGTTCATCAACGCTCATGCTCTCCCCTTCCTTGAGCCAGATTTGCGAACCGCCCTTTGAAACCGCCGAGGGAGTAGCGAAAACGGTATCGCTCAAATTCAATTTGCCTGCATCGATGGCTTCCATAACCAAAAGCAAGGGCATTATTTTTGTGACTGAAGCAGGATAAAGCTGTTGATGCTCATTCATTGCCGCCAAGACCTGACCGCTTGAAGCGTCCATAAGCACCGCCGCCTTTGCGTTAACAGCAACGGGAAAATCCTCCGCACAAAGGGCGGAAAGCGAAAACAGACAAATGCACGCTGTTACTAAGCTGATAATTTTAACTGATTTTTTCATATCCATCTCCTCCAAAATTATAGATATGATAAAACAGTTGCTTAAATTACCTTGCAGAGCAAGGAAAAATGTTATATAATAAACTATTATTGCTGATTTTGAGGTGAAAAAATGAAAGCAGCTTTTTACACATTGGGTTGCAAGGTTAACCAATATGAAACACAAACGATCAGCGAGGCGTTGGTTAAGCACGGCTTTTTAATCGTGCCCGAAAGCGAAGAGGCTGATGTTTATATAATCAATTCCTGCACGGTTACGGCGGAAAGCGACAAAAAGACGAGGCAGGCGGTAAGGCGTTTTAAGCGCAACCACCCCGATTCGGTTGTTGTGCTTACGGGATGTATGCCGCAGGCTTACCCGAAGGCTGCCGAAGAACTGCTTGAAGCGGATATTGTTGTAGGCAACCGCAACAACCCGAAGCTTCCGCAGATGATCGTTGATTTTTTGGAAAGCAAAAAGCGCAGTATCGACATTGCACAGCACGAAAAGAACGAAGACTTTGCAACGTGCAGCATTAACAGCTTCGATGAAAGAACACGCGCGGCAATCAAAATTGAAGACGGCTGTAACAGATTTTGCTCTTACTGCATCATTCCCTATGCAAGAGGCAGGGTGCGTTCAAAGCCGCTTGCTGACATTGAGAAGGAGGCGCAAGCCCTTGCCGACAACGGCTACAGCGAAATCGTGCTTGTCGGCATCAACCTTTCGTCATACGGTTTAGGCACTGAGCTTACCCTTGTTGATGCGGTCAACGCCGCAAGCAAGCCGAGCGCTATCAAGCGAGTCAGGCTCGGTTCACTTGAGCCAGATCACATGACGAGCGAAATGATTGACGGATTAAAAGCACAGCCGAAGCTTTGCCCGCAGTTCCACATCTCATTGCAGAGCGGATGCACCGCAACGCTCAAAAGAATGAACCGCCACTATACGGCGGAGGAATACGAAAGAATTTGCGGTGATTTGCGTGCGGCATTTGAGGATTGCACAATCACAACCGATATTATGGTTGGCTTTGCAGGCGAAACTGATGAGGAATTTGAAGAAAGTCTGAAATTCGCAGAGAAAATCGGCTTTGAAAAAGTCCATGTGTTCCCCTACTCACAGCGTAAGGGCACAAGAGCCGCTGAGTTCCCCGACCAGATTGAGAAAAAAGTCAAAGAGCAACGGGCAAGACGTATGATTGAGCTGACCGCACAAATCCGAAAGGAATTTTTGAAAAAGCAAATCGGCAAAACCGTTGAGGTTCTTATTGAAACCGAAAGCAACGGCTCTTACACGGGCTACACCGCAAATTATACACCTGTAAAGCTGAACGAAAATGTCGAATGTGGCAATTTTGTGAAAATAAAAATCACAGCCGCTAATGATGACGACTGTGAAGGAATTTTGGTTTAAATCAAACAGCATATTTTTCATGGAAAGCGTGGTAATTCTTATCGAATGCCCCGCTTTCTTTTTGCTCTTGGATATATTCGTGCATATCAAAGCGGTCATGTGCTGTTTCAATAACGCAGACGGCAATGTTGGAGCAATGGTCGGCAACACGCTCAAGGTTCGTTACCAAATCGTTGAAAACAAAGCCCTGTTCGATTGTACATTCGTTTTTACGCAGACGCTCGATATGACCGTTGCGCAAAAGTATTGTGAGTTCATCGATAACCTGCTCCAGCGGTTCAACAAGAGCCGCTGATTTCATATCGCCGTTAACGAACGCATCAACTGCCAAATCAACAATTTCCGTAACGGCGCAAATTGCGTTTTGCAGTTCTTTTTTGGCTTGACCTGAGAAAGACATTTTCTTCTCTTTAAGCTCCTCGGCAGATTCGAGGATATTGAGTGCATGGTCGCTCAAACGCTCCAAATCGCCGATGAGGTGGAGCTGCATTGAAAGCTCACGGTTATCCGCATCGCTCAAGTTGCAGTTGCTCAGCTTTACAAGATAATCGCCGATGCTGTCCTCATATTGGTCGGCGTTGGATTCGCCCTCACGAACGCTTGCCGCCGTTTTTTCGTCATAATCCGTCAAGCATTTCATTGCGTCAACAAGAGTATCACGGCTGAGCTTAGCCATTTCCGCAGTAACATTGCGGCTTTGTGCGATTGCAACGGCAGGAGTGCTGAAAAGGCGTTCATCAAGCAAGCTGAATTTCTTATCACTGCCGCTGTCCCTAACCGTTATGCAAGCAAGCTTTTCGAGAACACGGGTCAACGGAGTCATAACCAAAACAGCCGACAAATTGAAGCCAGTATGCAGCATTGCGATGCCG
>CAYQRS010000159.1:0-3466 GCA_964419825.1 uncultured Eubacteriales bacterium | reverse complement strand
GTTATATGCTCGAAGCCGAGCTTTTCGGCTACCGCCGCCGCATCCTTGCTATCCTGCACCGAAGCGCCCGGGAACGCAGACATCGTAACACCCAAAAGATTATTGCTGTTTTTTTGCGTGAGCAACGCCGCAACGCAGCTATCAACGCCGCCGCTCATGGCAATGGCTGTTTTGAAATTGTTCATAATAACCAAAAATCCTTTAACAAATAAGAAAGAAAATATTACAGATACAATTATATTACCATAGCACTGCACAAATTTCAAGAAAAATATAATTTACAATCCTTCTGCCATATTCCGGCAAAAATCCGAGCCTTTTTCACGGCGGCGGCAAAGTTAATAAAAATGTTACAATATCTTCTTATTTTCACGCTTGATTTTGTCGGCGCTGTTGGTATATACTTAGTTCCATCTTAGATAAACTCACGAAAGGAAATTCCAATGAAAGCAAAAGAAAGCATTGCTAACTATGCACCCAAGCTCAGAGAATACACGAACTACACCGTTCGCAGTATCAAAGACGTTTGCAAAACCATCGGTCCCCGTCCCTCTGGCGGAAGCAGAGAGAAAAAGGCTCAGGAGCGCTTCAGCGCCGAGCTTGAGAACTACGCCGATAAGGTCACAATGGAGCCATTCAAGCTCAGCCCCAAGGCTCTGCTCGGCTGGATTCCGCTCTGTGCGGCATTGATGATCGTTTGCAACCTCGTTTTTTTCTTCCTTGAGCTGCCCGTTGTTTCGCTCGCACTCACCGTCATCTGCCTTTTGTTAATCGTTTTCGAGTTCATTTTCTATTGGGAAATGCTCGATCCGTTTTTCCCGAAAGCCACCTCGCACAATGTTTACGCAAAGCGTGAAGCCAAGGGCACAGCCAAAAAGCGCATCGTTTTCTGCGGTCACGTCGATTCCTCTTGGGAATGGCGCTTCACCTACCTCGGCGGCGCAAAGCTTGTTTCCGCAGTTATCGTAACCGCAGTTATCGGCATTGCCGTTTCGCTCGGCATCTCGATTTACTGCCTTGCAACAGGCAACATCACCGCAGTTCCCGACAATATATTCATCTCAATCGCAAAATGGGTTATGCTCGCTTGGTGCGTGCTGTATGTTGTCGCATTCTTCTTCCTTGATTACAAAAATCCCGTTGAAGGTGCAAACGATAACCTCACAGGTGCAATCGGCTCAATCGCAGTTATGAAATATCTCCACGATAACGATATTCGTTTTGAGGATGTTGAGGTTTGCGCACTCCTTTCAGGCTCAGAGGAAGCCGGTCTGCGTGGCGCAAAGGCATTCGCAAAGCAGCACAAGGATGAGATTGAAGAAATCGAAACAGTCTTCATCGGCGTTGACACCCTGCGTGATTACGATTATTTCGCAATCTACAGCCGTGATATGACCTACACCGTCAAAACAGACGAAGAGGTTTGCGCTCTGCTCAAGCAGGCAGGCAAAAACGCAGGCATCGATTTGCCGTTCAAATCCGTTTCGCTCGGCGCAACAGATTCTGCGGCATTCGCGAAAGCAGGCTTCCGTGCCGCTTCAATCGCTGCAATGGATCCCACACCTGCAAGATATTACCACACTCGCCTTGACAGCGGCGACAATCTCGATGTTAAAACGATTGAAACCTCGCTCAATATTATGCTCGAATCCGTATTCCTTTACGATGAGCAGGGACTTCAAAAAGAATATCACGATTAAAATTGAAAAAAGTCTTTACAAACGGGTTATACTTATGTTATAATCCGTTTTGTATGTTCCCCCTCTCGGTTATGGGATTAAACCTCAACGAGGTTTTCACCTGCCCTGAACTGGGGTCGTGAACAAAATATTTTAATGAGGTGAAAAACAATGACAAACGCAGAGAAGCAGGCAATTATTGCCGAATACGCAACACACGAGGGCGACACAGGTTCTCCCGAGGTTCAGATCGCTGTTCTCACAAGCAGAATCAACAACCTCACCGAGCACCTTAAGACTCACCAGAAGGATCACCACTCACGCCGTGGTCTCCTCAAAATGGTCGGTCACAGACGTAACCTCCTTGCTTACCTTGCAAAGGTTGACATTGAGCGTTACCGTTCAATCATCGCAAGACTCGGCATCCGTAAATAATTTGTCAATCTCGGGGTGGCTTCTTAACCGATTGCCACCCTACAGTTTTATTTGCAGTTTTATTAAACCGAATCAATTAGGAAGCCGCAGATTGGCTTTAGCGGTAAATAAAGCATTTGAACTGCTCCGCTCGAATGTTTTATTTATTGCTATAAGTCTTGTGTGCTTCCTATTGAAATAAAATTTTAACAGGAGAAAAGCAAATGATGACTCTCAGAACTTTTGACTCATTCAAAACATTCAAGACAGAAATCGCAGGCAGACCTTTTGTTGTCGAAATCGGCAAAATGGCAGAGCTTGCAGGCGGCGCTTGCCTTGTTCGTTATGGCGAAACAAACGTACTTTGCACCGCAACAATGGCAGCAAAACCCCGTGAAGGCGTTGACTTCTTCCCCCTTTCGGTTGACTTTGAAGAAAAGCTCTACTCGGTAGGTCGCATCCCCGGCTCATTCCAGCGCCGTGAGGGCAGAGCAAGCGAAAAGGCTACTCTCGCCTCCCGTGTTATCGACAGACCCATCCGTCCTCTTTTCCCCAAGGATATGAGAAACGATGTCGGCGTTGTCGCAACCGTTATGTCGGTTGACCCCGATTGCTCACCCGAAATCACCGCTATGCTCGGCGTTTCAATCGCAATTTCAATTTCCGAAATCCCGTGGGACGGTCCTGTTTCAGGTGTTGTTGTCGGTCTTATCGACGGCGAATATGTCATCAACCCGACTGCTGAGCAGAAGGAACAGAGCAAGATGTATGTCACCGTTGCTTCAACAGCAGACCTTGTTGCAATGATCGAGGCCGCCGCTAACGAAGTTACAAACGATGAAATGTACAACGGCATTATGTTCGCTCACGAGGAGAACAAGAGAATCGTTGAATTCATCAACACAATCAAAGCCGAATGTGGCAAAGAAAAAATCGAATTCCCCTCAAACGATCCCGCTCCCGAAATGTTCGAGGCTATTAAAGATTTCGCAATCGACGACATCCGCATCGCACTCGACACTGATGACAAGCGTGTTCGTGACGAGGCTCTCAAGCCCATCTACGAGGCTGTTCACGCAAAGTTTGACGAAGTTTATCCCGATGACATCGCCAAGATTGACGATTGCCTTTACAAAACTCAGAAGTATGTTGTTCGCCGCTGGCTCCTCGATGATAACAAGCGTGTTGACGGCAGAGGCATTAACGATGTCCGTCCTCTCAGCGCTGAAATCGATTTGCTTGACAGAGCACACGGCACAGGTATGTTCACAAGAGGTCAGACTCAGGTTCTCACCGTTACAACTCTCGGTCCTGTAAGCGATGCTCAGCTCCTTGACGGTATCGACAACGAAACCTCAAAGAGATATATGCAC
>CAYQRS010000158.1:0-3479 GCA_964419825.1 uncultured Eubacteriales bacterium | reverse complement strand
GCTTGAAGTAAAAGGCTTGAAGTGAAAGGCTTGAAGTAAAAGCTTTGAAGTAAAAGCTTTGAAGTAAATGGCTTGAAGTAAAAGCTTTGAAGTAAAATCTCAAAAGGCACAACCAACGGATTTTTGTCCGTCGGTTGTGCCTTTGCTGTTTGCTTATATTTTAATTTCAACAAGAGAAACCAAAGCAGATATTCCCAAAACAAGCCCAAACAAGCCTCCCCTTGAAATTAAGGGGAGGTGGGCGAAATCTCCGATTTCGGTCGGAGGGGATTAAAAAAGCGAGCAAAAGCTCACGCTCTGCTCGCTTTGATATTACATCAATTTCTCGGTTTTCTCAATCCCTCAGTCAATTTCATTTATGCAAAGGGAGTTGAAGCCACTAACCCATTTCAATCATTGCCATTTGCAATATATTTAAACGGGTTCAAAAAAAGTATCGGGCCTTTGCGGATCGAACACTTCGTTACAAGTCATAACCGTAACCAAATCTTCCGTGTCGGACAAATTGATGATATTATGAGTCCAGCCGGGAATCATATGAACAGCTTCAATTTTCTCGCCGCTGACTTCAAATTCAACCATTTCTCCCGTGTTTATGTTTCGCTCTTGGATAAGACCATGGCCATGCACAACGATGAACAGCTCCCATTTGCTGTTATGCCAATGCTGACCTTTTGTTATGCCCGCTTTGCTGATATTGATGCTAACCTGTCCACAATCAGCGGTATGCACCAGCTCCGTAAAGCTGCCACGGTCATCCACGTTCATTTTCATCGCATACTTGAACTTTTCCCTCGGCAAATAAGTCAAATATAAGCTATACAGCTTCTTTGCAAACGAACCGTTCGGGATTTTCGGCATCAGTAATGTTTGCGGCTGCTGTTTGAACTCGTGAAGCAAATCGACAATTTCGCCGAGAGTCACCCTATGCGTCACAGGAACATAGCAATATTTTCCGCTTTCATCGGCAACCGCTTCCACTCCGTTATATTTGCAATGCTGTTCCTTACATTCCAAAAGGTCAAACATTCCTTCTACCAAATCATCAATATAAAGAAGCTCCAATTCGGTGCTTCTGTCATTAACGGTAAAAGGTTCATCATTTGCTACAGCCCAGCAAAAAGTGCTGACCGCAGAATTATACTTCGGTCGGCTGTGACCCATAAGATTCGGGAAGCGGTATATCGCAACTTTGTTGCCCGTTTCTTTAGCATAATCAAAAAACAATTCTTCGCCGGCTCTTTTGCTTCTGCCATATTCGCTGTCACCAAAGCGACCGGACAGAGTTGCTTGAATTGACGACGAAAGCATAATTGTTGCCTCGCTATTATACTTTTTAAGATTGTTCAGCAGCTCAGATGCAAATCCGAAATTGCCTTTCATAAAATCTTCCGAATTTTCAGGGCGATTTACACCTGCAAGATTAAACACGAAATCTGCTTTTCGGCAATACTCGTCCAACTCCTCCGGTGATGAATCAATATCGTACTCAAAAATCTCATCAACGCAGATATTCGGTCTTGTTTTGTTCTTTCCATCACGAATGTTCTTAAGGTTATTGCAAAGAGCGGTTCCCACCATGCCCTTTGCTCCGGTTACTAAGATATTCATAAACTGCACCTCACTTTTCTCCTGGTGTGTTTATCAAACATCTTTTCTCCACACCATTTTATTTACAACGTTCACGTAACCCTGAATGATTCGGACTACCTTCATAGAAACGGTTTCATCCACATAGTCCAGACAAGGCTTTCCAAGGACACCTTTCTGCTTCATCTCGATAGCCATATCTGTTGCATTAAGTAGTTCCTTTGTGGTAATGCCCGCAAGGATGAAATTTCCTGCTTCCAGAGCTTCAGGTCTTTCTGTGGATGTTCTAATACACACAGCTGCAATCGGATGACCAATGGAGAGATAGAAACTGCTCTCTTCTGGCAGTGTACCGGAATCAGACACGATGGCTAGTGCATTCATCTGCAGCTTGTTATAGTCGTTGAAGCCAAGAGGTTCATTGACCCTTACCCTCGGATCGAGCTTAAATCCACTCTTCTCCAGTCTGTTCTTGCTCCTCGGATGACAAGAGTACAGAATTGGCATATTATACTTTTCAGCCAACGCATTGATTGCAGTGAAAAGAGAAATAAAGTTCTTTTTTGTATCAATGTTCTCTTCTCTGTGTGCGCTTAACAATATATATTTGTTAGGCTCCAGTCCCAGCCTTTCTAACACATCAGACTTCTGAATTTTTTCCAAGTTCATCCTTAACACTTCAGCCATAGGGGAACCGGTCATGTATGTTCTCTCTTTTGGAAGACCTGTGTCTGCTAAGTATTTTCTGGCGAATTCAGAATAGCAGAGATTGACGTCACTTATCACGTCCACAACTTTTCTATTTGTCTCTTCCGGCAAACACTCGTCCTTACAGCGGTTACCAGCTTCCATATGGAAGAGTGGGATGTGGAGGCGTTTGGCACTGATGGCGCTCAGACATGAGTTGGTATCACCCAACACCAGATACCCATCAGGCTGCAATTCAGAAAGAAGCTCGTAGCTTCTACCCAGAATATTTCCACAAGTCACGCCAAGGTTCTCGCCAACCACAGGCACAAGAATATCAGGGCCAAATTCTCCCTTCTCATTCCTCAGCTCAAAGTCTTCCCAGAATACAGTACTCAGGTTTCTATCCCAGTTCTGGTTATAATACACGACACAACAGTCGAAATATTCTCTGCATCTTTTGATTACGGCAGCAAGGCGTATGATCTCTGGGCGGGTCCCGCAGCCAATCATGACCTTCGTTCTACCGTTATTCTTCCATTTGAAATTATGTTCAACACTCATTATTTCTTCTCCCTGCAATTATTTTCTACTTCCTCTTTCCACCACTTCACCGGCTTCAATCTTGCTCAATCGCTCTATTCGGTTTTCACCTTTTATTATAGCCCCTGGTGCTATGTGTACTCCTTCTTCTAGTATACACCCATGGTCAACTATGGCTCCGAGGTTGATTACACAGCCTTTGCCCACAACAACATCTGTGTTGATGATAGCATGTGGAAGGATTACGGTTCCCGGACTGATTGCGGCAGTTGGAGATACATAGGCAGTTGAGTGAATGAGTGTGGCAAGTTGTCCACCGCTTTCCTCTATCCTGTTTGTCCATTCCATACGGAAAGTGTTATTCCCAAAGGCCGGGATGAAAAAGGAGTGTTCATCAATATAGAATGAAAACGTTGAAAGGGGATGACCTGGATCAGCATCATCGAGGACAACGGCGGAGTAGCCTAATTGTTCTGCGACATCTTTAACTGTACGACCATAGCCACCTGCGCCTAGGATTACTAGTCTTTTCATCACTCCATCCCCTTTCCATTTTATTCTTCAGCCAAGATTTCCCACGCTAAATCACACTTTCAGCCCGAACACCATTAGGAATACAGCAAGACTATCACTATATTACCTGCCCAGCATCCAACCAA
>CAYQRS010000157.1:0-3494 GCA_964419825.1 uncultured Eubacteriales bacterium | reverse complement strand
GGTATGATGGATTGCAAAAAGGCTCTCACCGAAACCGACGGCGATATGGAAAAAGCAATCGATTTCCTCAGAGAAAAGGGTCTTGCCGCAGCTACCAAGAAGGCAGGCAGAATTGCCGCTGAAGGTATGGTTTATCCCTATTACGATGCCGCTAAGAAGGTCGGCGTTGTTGTTGAGGTTAATGCTGAAACTGACTTCGTTGCTAAGAACGACAAGTTCACAAGCTTCGTAAAGGCAGTTGCCAACACAATCGTTAACGAAGCTCCCGCTGATCTCGATGCTCTTCTTGCTTCAAAGCTTGACGGTAGCGACAGAACAGTTCAGGAGAATCTTCAGGATAACATCCTCTCAATCGGTGAGAACCAGAAGGTTCGCCGTTTTGAAAGAGTTGAGGGTGTTTGCTCAACTTACATCCACGGCGGCGGTTCAGTCGGTGTTCTCGTAACATTCGATACCGATGCAGCCGATGAAGAAGCTTTCCAGGTTATGGGTAAGGATGTTGCAATGCAGATTGCAGCTATGAATCCTCTTTACCTTGATGAGGCTTCAGTTCCCGCTGAGGTTCTCGAGCACGAAAAAGGCATCATCCTTGCACAGATGAAGGAAGATCCCAAAATGGCTAACAAGCCCGAAAAGGTTCTTGAAGGCATCGTTGCAGGTAAGCTCAAGAAGTATTGCAAGGAAAACTGCCTTGTTGACCAGCAGTTCGTTAAGAACGGCGATGTCACAGTCGGTCAGTATGTTGCATCAGTTGCTAAGGAGCTTGGCAAGAGCATCGCTCTCACAGGCTATATCCGTTACGCTAAGGGCGAAGGCCTTGAGAAGCGTGAGGATAACTTCGCTGATGAAATCGCAAACATGGTTAAATAATTTAACTTTGTCTTTCAAAGCAGAGAGCAGTTTTCTGTTCTCTGCTTTTTCTTTAAAGGTGGGTGAAAAGGATGAAAGCAAGCAAGAATATCTACAAAATCTGCTTTTCGGCAGTCTGTGCGGCTCTCTGTGTGGTTCTGCCATTCTTAACAGGTCAGGTTCAATCTCTCGGTAATGCACTCTGTCCGATGCATATTCCCGTGCTTATCTGCGGCTTTATTTGCGGCTGGCAATACGGGATGATCATTGGCATTGTTGCTCCGTTGCTTCGCTTTTTTCTTTTTTCAATGCCGCCGCTTTTCCCGATTGGCGTGGCAATGTCCTTTGAGCTTGCGACTTACGGCTTGCTTTGCGGCGTTTGCTATAGCCGTTTGCCGAAAAAAACGCCTTATATTTATCTTTTGCTTTTGATTGCGATGCTCGGTGGGCGTGCCGTTTGGGGCTTTGTGCGCCTTATGCTTTCGGGCTTCAACGCCGATGCTTTTACTCTCAAAATGTTCCTCGGCGGTGCTTTTGCTGAGGCGCTTCCAGGCATAGTGTTACAGCTTGTTTTTGTTCCTGCCCTTGTTCTTCTTCTCAATAAAACAAAATTCGTTAAAAATGCTTGAGCTGCACCACGGTGCGGCTTTTGACTTTTCTGTGATAGTACGATATAATATTCAAAAAAGTTTGCGGTGGGTGTGTTATGAATTTTAAAGAAAAAATCACTCGAAAAACCTATAACATAATCGGTAAGCTTTTGAATTCCCTTGCTCAAAATCAGGGCGTGGGCGATAAAAGTGACAAATCCGTTACGCAGGGTATGCCCGAACTTCTCAGGGAGATTGCCGCAGAGGGAGCGGTTTTACTCAAAAATAACGGCGTGTTGCCGTTTAAGCCAAATGAAAAAATTGCCGTTTTCGGCAGAACTCAAATTGAAACATTTTTCGTCGGCTATGGTTCGGGTGGTGATGTTAATGAGCCTTATAAGGTGAATTATCTCGATGGCTTGCTCAACTGTGAAGGCTTGAAAATTGACCGTTGTCTTGCCGAACACTACAGAAATTGGTGCTCTGCCAACCCTGTTGATGAGGGCTTTTGGGGCAGATGGCCGAGATATTTCCCCGAAATGCCGCTTGATGCTTCTGAAATTGAAGCCGCCGCAAAAAGGAACGATAAAGCAGTTGTTTTCATCGGTCGCTCCTCAGGCGAGGATCGTGAGAATACAGCCGAAAAGGGCAGCTTTTATTTGACTGATGAGGAAATGGCGCTGATTAAAAATGTCACTGAGTTTTTCGACGATGTTGTGGTCGTTCTCAACATTGGCAGCGTTATTGATTTTTCGTGGCTCAATGATTTCGACAGCAGGATTTCCGCAGTTCTCGTTGCTTGGCAGGGCGGTATGGAATCGGGCAACGCCTTGGCTGATTTGCTCAGCGGTAAGGTCACGCCGAGCGGTAAGCTCACCGATACACTTGCCGTCAATTATTCGGATTATCCATCATCTGCCGATTTCGGCGCAAAAAAATATAATAACTATACCGAGGATATTTTCGTCGGTTACCGCTATTTTTCAACCTTTGCAAGTGAAAAGGTGATGTTCCCGTTCGGCTTCGGCTTGAGCTATGCGGATTTTGAAATCAACTGCATTTTAGCACAATGCTGCGAGGGCAAGCTACGCTTCAAATTCAAGGTCACAAACACTTCACCCGATTACTGCGGTAAAGAGGTTGTCCAGCTTTATTATTCTGCTCCGCAGGGTAAGCTGGTTAAGCCTGCCGTTGTTTTGGCGGATTTTGCGAAAACAAAGCTTCTCGCTCCGAATAGCTCCCAAGAGCTCGAATTTGAGCTTGATTGCGCCGATTTGGCTTCCTTTGATGATAGTGGTGTTACAGGGTATAAAAACGCCTATGTGCTCGAAAAAGGCATTTATTCTTTCTTTTTCGGCAATTCTTCGGTTGATTTAACTCCGTGCTTTGAGCTTGAAGTCCCCGAAACCTATCCTGTCAAACAGCTTACTGAGGTTTGCGCTCCAAAACTGCCATTTAAACGAATCGGCGGTATAGATTATGTTGCTCAAAAGGCAGTTCCTCGCTTTGAGGCTGTGCCGACTGTAGCCACAAATCTTAAAGATATAATCAAAAGCACCTTGCCTGTCGCTGTTAGCCGTGCGCAGGAGTGCGAATATAAGCTTTCCGATGTCAAATCGGGCAAAATTACCCTCGATGAATTTGTTGCTCAGCTTAATTTAACGGAGCTTGAAGCAATCAGCCGAGGTGATTATAAAATGGATAGCCCCCTCGGTGCAAAGGGCAATGCAGGTGCTTTGGGCGGCGTTACCGAGTCCTTGCGTGAGAAGGGCGTTGAGCCGATAATCACAACAGACGGTCCGTCAGGCATAAGGCTTTATTCATCCTGCTCGCTTTTGCCGATTGGCACCTTGCTTGCCTGCTCATGGAATGAGGACTTAACCGAATTGCTTTATGCAAATGTCGGCAGAGAAATGAAGGCAAAGGGCAGTGATGTTTTGCTTGCACCTGGTATGAATATCCACCGTAATCCGCTCTGTGGCAGGAATTTTGAATATTTTTCCGAAGATCCGCTTCTCAGCGGCAGAATTGCATCCGCTGTCGTGAACGGTGTGC
>CAYQRS010000156.1:0-3556 GCA_964419825.1 uncultured Eubacteriales bacterium | reverse complement strand
CTCTCAAATTGTAAAGAGTTTTTAGTAAATAACAACAAAATTATCATCGTTTATTATTGCCTTCACGACATTGTTGACAACATTTTTTAAAAATTTCGACAAATTTTTTTGAAAAAGTTATTGACAAGATATTATTCACTCGCTATAATAACAGTAATGATTATCGATTTGAGGTGAGAAATTGAAATTCAGCCGACAGCGTGAAAGCATATTAGCCAACCTGCGCAGCCGCACCGATCATCCAACGGCAGACGAATTATACACCGACCTTAAAGCGGAAATGCCGAAACTCAGCTTGGGTACGCTTTACAGAAACTTATCGCAGCTGAGCGATAACGGCATTATTCTCAAGTTCCGCTACGGCGAAGCTGACCGTTTTGACGGCAACAACAATCTGCATTACCACCTTGTTTGCGAAAATTGCGGCAGGCTCTTTGACCTTCAACATTCTCCCCTAACCGATTTGGAAAAAGAGTTTTCAGGCAATTACAACGGCGTTATCAAATCACATCTCTTGTTATTTTACGGAGTTTGCGAAAGCTGCTCCAATCAATAAATTATAAAAATATTTTGGAGGAATTTTATTATGAAAAAGTTTGTATGTCCTGTTTGCGGTTATGTTCACGAGGGTGATTCAGCACCCGAATTCTGCCCTCAGTGCAAGGTTCCGGGCAGCAAGTTCAAAGAGCAGACTTCATCAGAATTATCATGGGCGGCCGAGCACATCGTTGGCGTTGCCAAAGGCGTAAGCGATGAAATCCTCGATGGTCTTCGTGCTAACTTCGAGGGCGAATGCACAGAGGTTGGTATGTACCTTGCAATGGCAAGAGTTGCTCACCGTGAGGGCTACCCCGAAATCGGCCTCTACTGGGAAAAGGCTGCTTACGAGGAGGCTGAACACGCCGCAAAGTTTGCAGAGCTTCTCGGTGAAGTTGTTACAGACAGCACTAAGAAAAACCTCGAAATGAGAGTTGATGCAGAAAACGGCGCAACACTCGGCAAGTTCGAGCTTGCAAAGCTTGCCAAAGAGCAGGGTCTCGATGCTATCCACGATACTGTTCACGAAATGGCTCGTGACGAAGCACGACACGGCAAAGCATTTGAGGGACTTCTCAACCGTTACTTCAAATAATCAAAAACCGCATAAATAAAGTTTTTTCAGGACATCTACCGTTTTGGTGGGTGTCCTTTATTTTTGTGTGATTTATGCTGCGAATAAAAGTGCGGTTTTATAGAGCAAAAAAGATATGAGAGAATACCCCTCATATTTTTCGTTTTATTTGACATATTGGAATTATTCACTTTTATCTAAAAGTCCTACGATTGCAAATTCAAAACCAACAATGTGAATAATCAGTCCAATAACTTCGCCAACACCCCATTCACCGAGAGAAGATACCTATAAACAGAAGAAACCTAAATTAAAGTAAATTTAAAAGCCATCAGAATTAAGGCAGATACCTATAATTGCAGTTCGTTTTAAAATATGCTATCATTACGGTAGCACATCTTTTTTACTTTTACTTTAAAATTCTTCAATAAAATTTCAATCATTGTCTATATAATGGTTTAAGTGAGGTGGCATTATGAAAATCTTGCTTGTTGAAGATGAAAAGAGAATGGCGGATGCTTTATGCGAAATTCTGCGGCAGGAAGGCTATGAGGTTGAGCATTTTTCAAGCGGCTTAGAGGGTTTGGCGGCAATCGAGAGCAATGCTTATGACATTGTGATTCTCGACATTATGCTCCCTGAAATGAATGGATACGAAATCGCAAAGGCGGCTCGCAGAAAGGCAATTACGACCCCGATAATGATGCTGACGGCAAAAGCGGAGGTTGATAACAAGGTTGAAGGACTTGACTGCGGTGCAGACGATTACCTAACCAAGCCGTTTATGACAAAAGAGCTGCTTGCCCGCCTGCGTGCTTTAAGCCGCCGAGCTATCGGTACAGCCGACAGCAATCTTTCCTTTGCAGATATTTCGCTTGACACAAATAAGCTGATTTTGACCTGCACTTCAAGCGGTCAAAGCGTGAGACTGAGCGAAAAGGAACATAAAATCATTGAATATATGATTGCCAACAGCGGTCAAATTCTTACACGGGAACAGCTTGCGATAAGGATTTGGGGCTTTGAGAGCGATGCAGAATACAACAATGTTGAAGTTTATATGTCATTCACTCGCAAGAAGCTCAGCTTTATCGGCGCAAAAACCGAAATCAAGGCCGTAAGAGGAATCGGGTACGAATTGAGGTGCGGAGATGTTTAAAAAAACGAGGCGAAAAATCGTCGCTTCAATAATGTCGATCCTTGTCCTTGTTTGGGTTGGAACACTCGGAATAATCTACACCTCAAGCTATCTTGAAATGACCGAGCAAAATCGCCGTATGCTCAAGGCACATTCGGATATGTTTGTAATTCACCAGACGATGAATCCCCTGCCCCCCGAAAAACCTATCCCGGATGGCATCAATCACGGCTTTGCCGATTCGCCGATGTTCAACCTCTCAACATTTTATACCGTTGTTGTTTCCGAAAACGGCGAAATCATAGAAATAAAGAACGATAAGCCAAGTGTTCACAGCGATGAAGATTTGCAAGCGCTTGCATTACAGATAATCGAAAGTAGCAAAACAAGCGGCAAGATCAACAATCTCATATTCTATATGGCGGAAAAAGACGGCTTCAGGCTTGTGTCGTTTATGGATAACACCTTAATTAACGAAAACGCTTCCACCCTAATCAGATACACGTTCATTTTCGGCGGTGCAGCGCTGCTGATATTCTTCTTTGTTTCGCTTTTACTTGCCGAAAAAATCGTCAAACCGGTTGAAGTAAGCTATAAAAAACAAAAGCAGTTTATCTCCGATGCAGGTCATGAGCTTAAAACACCTGTTTCGATTGTCGGGGTTAATGCAGAACTGCTTTCAAGAGAAATCGGGCAGAACCAATGGCTTGCCAACATCCAATATGAAAACGAGAGAATGGGAATTTTGGTAACACAAATGCTTGAGCTTGCGAGAACGGAAAACACCGAGGCTCAAACCGAGCATATCGACTTGAGCCGATTAGCAGACGGAGAAGCCCTGCCGTTTGAGAGCATTGCGTTTGAAAAGGGCTTCACGCTGAACACCGAAATCAAAAGCGGAATAACGGTTATCGGCAACAGCACCCAGCTTAAACAGCTTGTTTCAATCCTGCTTGATAACGCAATCCGCCACGGAGAAAGCGCAAGCACAATAAGCCTAACGCTCACTAAGAGCCACGGCAACGCAAGGCTTTCTGTCATCAACAAAGGCGAAGAAATCCCAAAGGAACAGCAAGAACAGCTTTTTGACCGATTTTACCGAGCAGACATGGCAAGGAACAGCGATGATAAGCATTACGGCTTAGGTCTTGCAATCGCAAAGAGCATTGTAGCAAAGCACAATGGCAGCATTGAAATCCACTGTGTCGGCGGTCTTGTTGAATTCCGTGTTCAAATTCCCATTGCCAACTGAATGTACTTTTTCAATAAAACTTCAATCTTCCTTCTGTACAATGACATAGTCAAAG
>CAYQRS010000155.1:0-3565 GCA_964419825.1 uncultured Eubacteriales bacterium | reverse complement strand
CAGCAAAAGCAATCGTACTCATAGCAAAAACAGAAACAACGACCAAGACGAGTGATACTATTTTCTTAAAGTTCTTCATGATATATCTCCTTTGTAAATTTATAAATTAAGCAACATCATTGGTTCGAGATTTTTCGCTTACGGGCAAGAGCTGAGCCTTGTCGCCTGTACCCTTTTGATGATAAATATTATCCTCTGCAGGAACAATCATCTGAAGCGAATCCCTTTGAGCACCAAAAATTCTGATTATAAGCTGCTGAAAAAGCGGGAACATCGTATAGGGAACTTTCTTCTCTGAAACAGAGTTCCACACTTTTGATGCAAACAAGCTGCAATTCAAGAAAGGATCCCAATGGTCAATATACTCGTAGATTGTTCTGCTTGCTTTTTCAAGCTCTTCTCTTGTAAGTTCTTTTGAAATTGAATAAACGCCCTTGCTGTTATTATAATTGATTGAATATGCTTCAATGTTATAATAAATTCCGGCACTTTCTTTTCTTGATAATGCGAATAATCCGATTGATACGCCTTCATCCGGTGCAACATCAAGCTGTCCGACTGTGATTACTTCTTCACTAAGGTTCTCAACATAAATCCAAGCGTGACCGATAACATTTGTTGATCTTGTTGCGAAATGGATTCTTGCAACTTTATCGCTTGCAACTTCCCCTTCTGTGCCGTTATCTGCCTCTCCGTCTGCTTCGACACCATCTTCAATTTGTGTTTCTGCCAAAACCGTTAACCCATCGGCGCTTTGTGCAAATGCAACCGGTGCAAAGCTAAACGAAATGACTGCCACCAAAAGTAAAGAAATAACACTAAATAATTTTTTCATACCATCACCCTTTGTTGTTTGTTGTTTTTTGATGTTCACCGAAATTATGTAAGATTCGGAATGAGCAAAAAGTTTCTGCACAAGAGTTTTCACGGTGGTCCTGCTGCTACCATTCTATTCACGCTCCTTTGTTGGCTTTTGCCTTTCACTATTCAAGACGAGCGAAATTTGATTTGGTTGCAGAAATTTGAAAAGTTTTTTAAAAAAAAGCAAAAACTTCCAGTTGAGCTTCATTTCGTTGCCATTGTGGTGATTGGTATAGAAACAACATTAAGAGTGATGAATTTACAGTGAATTTATTGTATCACAGGGGATAATAAAAAACAAGCACAATATTCCAAATTTAGTTAATATTAAACAGACCGGATTTATCCCATTCTGCTTTTGCCACTTCTGCCTTGTCGTGTATGTACAGCTTTTTGGTAATAACATCGGTTGAGTGACCTAAATAGACGGACACTGCGTTTGAGCTAAGCCCTTGAGCGAACAGATATGTTGCAAATGAATGTCTTAACGAATGTACGCCGCTTCGGTTTTGTGCATCAAAATCACAGTTTTCCAGCACCTTTTTCAGATTCTTGTTAATTTGGGTGCTGCTTACCAATTTCCCGTTTTCTGTTGATACGACCAAATCACAATTCTGAGCTTTTTTTAATTCAACCAAGGCTTCCCGTGCAAACGGATGCATAGATATGGTTCTTATACTGTTTTTGGATTTTGGAGAGTTCTGAATATCCAAAGCATAGTTTATTTTATTATCTACTATTGTTTCTCTTTTAAGTGTTCGGTGAATAAATATTGTGTTACTTTCGAAATCCACATCCGACCAAGAGAGGGCTAACGCCTCGCCTGCCCTAAGACCTGAGAACGCCAGCAAGACAATCACCATACCGTATTTAATTTCATTATCCTCAGTCATACGAACGGCAACCTCTCGTATCGTTTCCATTTCGTTTAGCGTGAAATATTTAAGCTTGGTGTTTTGCTTTTTGGCTTTGGGTATTGGCACTGCCTTTGCGGGATTATGCACTATGCCGGTTATCATAGAATAAAATTCAAAGCTACGGTTAATTAAAGAATATGCTTTTTTGATTATCGACTGTGAGTAACCCGAATCAACCAATTCATTAAGTGCGTTAATCACATCCAGCGGCTTAATATCTTTAACTCTCATATTCTTTATTGAGTCCGAAACGTTATTCTTCAATGTATTAACATATTTTATATATGTGCTTTCTTTTACCTGATTGCGACAGGATGTTGAAAGAAACATTGTGCAGAAATCCCCAAAGCTCATTAAGGCTTCTTTAGGCAGATTACCGCCGATTTCTTTTTTCATTTCCAAAACATAAGCCTGTCCCTTTTGGGCGGCAGCTCCGGCAGTATCGGCTTTAAAGCATTTTCTTCTTTTTTTATTATACTCATCTATATAGTATATCTCGAATGACCAATAGCTGCCCGTTTTATTATATTTTTTGTAGACCATTCCGTTACCGATAAATTTTACAATCATAATCTTTCCGCCTTTACTTTGACTACGATTACAGCTTAATACCTTTTTGTGCCAAACCCAATGAACGCTCAGCGCCATTGTTGTGCCAATTTAGACAGCGAGAAACATTCGTCATCCCTTTCGCAACAAAAAAGAGAGCCAGACTAATCTGACTCTCTTAAGTATACATGCGAAAGCATATACCTCAATTGATATAATTATACAACATGGGGTACGAAAATACAAGGGTTAATTTTTACTTCCAACAATAAGCCTCCTTGTAAAAAAATAAGTGCCATATGTGAACTACTATTTGCACAATATCAAACAATGCCATCATAAGTTCAAGACCATAGTCAATAGCTGCTTTTGATAGAAATAATAATCTCTGCATATTTGCATACAGTTCATTCCTTGACGAATGATTTTTGTGTTAGGTTGCATTTTTCTGTAATATGGTAGCACATGTTATACCATTCGTCAAGTTCTGTGCTAAGTTTAACAAATGAGTTTCGTTCCAACCATATAAAAAGATGGGACATTTACAATTTTGTCATTCTCGGTATATTTAAACCACCTCTAATCAATTACATTCTTAGCTGTTACCACTTCGATTTTCTCCGGTTTTATAAATGTTCGCTCTTTTAAACTTGATATAAACTCATCAAATTCGTTTGATGTCGCACACAATACATTATTTATCCCCAGTACGCTACCATTTAATATCTTATTTTTTACATCTCTGACTTCGTTTTCGTCCAATGACAACAAATAACTTTCAGCTTTTCTATGCACATACTTTAAAGCAATGGCTTCCAAATCCGCTTGCTTATACCTTTCTCTCAAACTCGTTTTCATACTCAAACTTATCGGAAATTGTTCACCGGAATATAAAATTGCATCATATTCGACATTAGGAACAAACGCAACCGATGCTTGGAGAAAAACAGGCTTTATGTTTTCTTTTACACAAAGAGAAGAAATCATAAGTTCAAACATTTTTCCGTTTAATGCGTTATTCTTCGGAACAGGACATCTAACATATGCTTCCTGACATTGACTTATATATTCCGACGGCAAACAATTTGTTTCATAGTATCTCCAACAGTATTCGTCAAAAGTTTTTGATGATTTATTCGCCTGCGTAATGACACCTATATCTCTTAACATACCTTACCTCCTTATTTCACAAATCTTATCTGCAAATTCAATTTCAAAATCTGTTTTCCGTCAACATT
>CAYQRS010000154.1:0-3575 GCA_964419825.1 uncultured Eubacteriales bacterium | reverse complement strand
GTGAAACAAGGAGCGAATCAATGTCAACGCCGAGATTGCCTGCGTAAACAGGGTCAAGAGCGTGTTCCGCATCGATGAAAGCACATTCGCCGCCTGCCTTTTGAGCCTGAGCAATAACGTGAAGCGCAAGCGTTGTTTTACCTGATGATTCGGGGCCGTATATTTCGACAATTCTGCCACGGGGCAAACCGCCGATGCCGGTTGCATGGTCAAGCGTGAGCGAACCTGTTGAGATAGCCTCAACATTAAGGCCGCAGTTTTGACCAAGGCGCATAATCGCACCCTTGCCGTAGCTTTTTTCGATTTGTTTGAGAGCGGTTTCGAGAGCGGTTGATTTTTCAGCCATAAATATGTAACCTCCGAAATAAGAGTTAGTACAAATGTTCGATTTGTTGATTTGATTATACATTTTTAGTCCCTGCTTGTCAAGGCTTTTTTCAAAACAAAATGAGAATATTTTTAAACTCCTTGATTTTTCTCTTGGTTTAGTATAATATTGTTTTTGTATTATTTTGAAAAAGGTGAATTTATGATGCTTTTAGATGAATTGGTTTCTCTTTCTAATTTTTACGGTTCAAACGAGGAGCTTGTTTTGGCAGGCGGCGGCAACACCTCTGTCAAAGATGGCGATGTAATGTACATAAAGGGTTCGGGAACTCAGCTTGCAACCATTACGGCTGACGGCTTTGTTAAAATGAACCGTAAGGCGTTGGCGGATATTTTTTCAAAGGATTATCCGTCTGACGATGCTGAAAGAGAAGCGCTCGCTTTGGCTGATTTAACTGCGGCAAAGGCAGCAGGTGAGGAGAATAAGCGTCCAAGCGTTGAGACTCTGCTTCATAGCCTGTTTAATTACACCTTTGTGCTTCATTTGCATCCTGCCCTTGTCAACGGCTTGACCTGCGGCATTGACGGCAAAGCAAAGGCTGATGAGCTTTTCGACGATTCTTATGTTTGGGTAGAAGCCTGCAAGCCGGGTTATATCCTTTCAAAAATCTGCCACGATAAAATGGAGGAATACAAAAGCCGTACAGGCAAGGATTGCGATTTTATGCTTCTCCAAAATCACGGCATCTTTGTAGCCGCTGAGAGTGTTGAGGAGCTTGGCGAAAAGTTCAACGCAGTAATGGCAAAGCTTTACGGCGCTGTTGATTGTGAGCCTGATTTCACAAGCGGTGATTACGATGGCGAAAAAGCACAAAAATGTATGGCGGCAATTTATGAGGTTTACGGCGATGATGCTGTTATAACCTATGAGCCGAGTATTGAGGCTTTGAATATTGCGAAAAGCGCCGAAGCGTTTAATGCGGTTGCCAAGCCTTTCACGCCCGATCATATTGTTTATTGCAAGGCAAATCCTCTTTATTGCAAGTGCAACGGATGCATTAAAGGCGGCGTTGAAGCATATAAAGAAAAGCATGGCTATTTGCCGAAAATAATTGTTGTGAACGGCTGCGGCTTCTTTGCGGTTGATTTCACACCCAAGGGCAGTGAAACGGCGGCAATGCTGTTTAACGATGCGCTCAAGGTTGCTTCTTATGCCGCAAGCTTCGGCGGAGTTTTGCCGATGAGTGATGAATTGACTGATTTCATCGTTAATTGGGAAGTTGAAGCCTACCGTGCAAAACAAAACGCTTGAATATAATTCGGAGGAAATAATATGTATTATAAAATAGAAAACGAATATCTTACCGCCCAAATCGACGATATGGGCGCACAGCTCCATTCGCTCAAAACAAAGTCCGATGATTATGAATATATCTGGCAGGGCAACCCCGATGTTTGGTACGGTCAGGCTCCCGTTTTGTTCCCGACGATTGGTCAGCTTCACGATGATAAGTACCTCTACAACGGCAAGGCTTATCCCTTGGCAAAGCACGGCTTCGCACGCAAAACAATGTTTGAGGTTGCCGAGGTTGAAGGCTCAAGGGCGGTTTTTGTTCTCAAGAGCAATGCCGATACCTTGGCAATGTTCCCGTTCAGCTTTGAATTTGTCGTTTGCTTTGAGCTTGTCGGCAGAGCATTAAAGGTCACTCAAACCGTAATCAATACTGATGAAAAAACAATGTATTATTGCAACGGAGCGCATCCTGCTTTCAACTGCGCTCTCGGTGACAGCCTTGTTTTCGAGGAGGATGAAACAGGTATGGTTGCCGAAAAAATCGACCATACCAATATTATAATCGACAAAAAATTCGATGTTGACCTTGTTGATGGCAAAGAGATTGTTATAACAGCCGATATTTTCAATGAGGATGCACTCATTCTTTCCGATTTAAATTCAAGCGTTGTGACCTTAAAAACCGCAAACGGCAAGGACGTTCGCTTCGATTACGGCGATGCTCCTTATCTTGGCATTTGGGCAAAGCCCGGCGCACCTTATGTTTGCATCGAGCCATGGTACGGCGTTAATGATGATTATAACAGATATGACGACATCAGCCAAAAGCGCGGCGTTCAAAGCCTTGAATCAGGCTGCAACGCCGATTTGGTCTGGATTGCAGAGGTTTAATTAAAAACGAAACAAAAAACAACCGTCAGACAGCTTGTAATTGCCGGCGGTTGTTTCGCTTTGTTATAAACTTTTATCTTTTCATTGCTTTGCGCTTTGCAGCAATCCTGCACGCACGGATGTAGATTTGGTAAAGATATTCTTCGGTGGTCATTGCAGAATATGTATCGTTTTCGTGTCTGTCGGGTTTTGAAAACTTGCACATTTCGAGCATCATAATGTCGCTGTAATTGTGTCTGTCGAGTCTTGCGGCGATGTCATCCCAATCAGCAATGCCGTCAAAGGGCAAAAGGTGCAAATCATCGAGGAATGTGGTCTTGCCGTTTAAATCCTTAATACCGAGGTTATCGTTAAGGTGTGTGCAAAGCAGTCTGTCACCGTAAAGAGCGAGAAGATCCTGACTGTGGTTGTAGCACATTTCGTGACCTGTATCCCAGCAGTAGCCAACTGTGTCATTGCCTTTGAAATGCTCCATAAGAGCGGCTAAATATTCTTCGCCCTCTGTGTTTTCAAAAGCGATTTTAACGCCGAGCTCGCTTGCGTAATCAACAACCTCGCCGTAGTTTTTAAGACCGATTTCGTTCGGAGCATAGGGGTCATCGAAGCCGATGAAGGTGTGCGCAACCATAATCGGCACATCGTTGGCTTTGCATATATCAAGGCAGGCCTTCAGTGTATCGATTCCCTCACGCATTTCCTCCTCTGTACCGTGCCATAAATCGGCGCTCATTCCAAAAGGAGCGTGAATGAACGGAAAATCAAGACCAAGCTTTTTTGCTTTTGCTGCTGCCTCGGCAATAACCTCAGCGGTGTTGATTTTGTTCCATTCACAAAAGAATGCGTCAAAGCCGATTTTTTTGATCATATCAAGCTGTTCGATAATGGAGCAGCCGAAATGCGCATCAATACCGATGCCGAGCTTTTGTTTCCACATAAAAATCCAACTCTTTTCAAAGCTAAAATATTGCCGCTTGCGAGCGGCTTGACAATAATATAACATTTTCTTCTTGCATTTTCAAGCGCTTAATCAAAAGGTAACAAAATAAATAAAAATGAATATAAT
>CAYQRS010000153.1:0-3583 GCA_964419825.1 uncultured Eubacteriales bacterium | reverse complement strand
AGATACTGTACCTTATGGTAGAAACAAGGATGGTGAGTAGATGAAAGCACAAAAATGGCTAACAATAACTACCTTGACGGTTTCGATAATATCTTTGGTAGCTGCATTTGTTATTGGTAAAGATAGTAATTGCATATATTATGACATTGCTATGGCTCTTTTAGGGAGTGCCGTTCTTGGATTCATAATGTCAATAACAGAATATTATGTTGAAAGACGAAAAGCAATGGAAGAATTTTGGATCCAGGCAACTAATGTATTAAAAGAATTGAGAAAAATTAAACATTCAGATCTTGATGCACCCATTGATTTAATCATAGGCGTATTTAGAGAAGAATATTCAAATGAACAGAATCAAATCTTTTCAATATCATCTGAAGATAAAGAAATACATCATGAAGCAAAAAACAATCTGATTTCTTGGTATGAAGAAAACGTTTTATTTGCTTTTGATGAAAATATGGATATTGATAGGGAATTAGAAGAATTCTATAAATCTAAGATAGGTAATTACAAAAAATCATTTATGCAATGTATGGACAGTTATCATCTTGCTTCAACAGTAGAGTTGGGAATGTTAGATAATGCCTATGGCAACTTGGATTTTATCTTTGCTAATAAGTGTATTCGACAAAATGCGTATGATTTAATCTATGATAAAATCAGAAAGATAATTTTCAAGTTTAAAACTGAAACATATCATTTCAATTTATTAAAAGATGGAAAAGGAAACTTCCCGGTGTGTGCAACAAAAGTATCAGATTTAGATAAAGAATACTTTCTATCGAAAGAAGAAACTGAACATGGTTACAGCCAAACTTTGATATACCAAAATATCTTTGATGATATTGATGCTTCCTTAGAGCAATTCAGATGTAAAATATATAGAACCAAATATGAAGAACCTAAAAGAGAGCCTATTTCAGGAAATATGATATATTTTGGCAAAGCTGAAGATAAATAACTTCAATACTATTTTGGTACTCGAGATAACAAAAATGACCACACCGGAGTAAATCAATACTCTAGTGTGGTCATTTAATTTTGAGTTCCATTTGAAGGCTTCACTTAAAAACTGTTATTTTGTCAAATCCCTAAGTGAGTCTCCCAAAAACAGCTCCTTTTGCTTTTTCTCTTACATCAGCACCGTTGCGGCAACATAAGCACCGTAGCCGACGAGGGTGACAACGCCCTGCCAGCGGTGGAATTTTTTTGAGATAATTGTCGGAACGACTGCAACAAGAATTGCTGCAAGGCAAACAACCATATCGATTTCAACGCTTGAAGCGGAAACTGCGAGTGCGCCGCCGCCCTTTGCCATTGAAACAAAGGAGCAAATAGGCAGAATGAGCGCAAGGTCAATGATATTTGCGCCGAGGATGTTGCCGACGGAGAGTGCGCCCTCTTTTTTGCGCAGGGCAGTGAGCGTTGTTACAAGCTCAGGCAGGGAAGTGCCGATAGCGATGAAAATAACGCTGATAAGGCGCTGAGGAACGCCGATTGCCTTGGCAAGAAGCTCGCCTGAGTTGACAAGGAGCTGTGCGCCGATAACAATGCCTGCTGTGCCGAGGAGGAAGAAAAGGATGTTCTTACCCCAATCCGCACGGGTGACATTTGCCTTGGTGGGAACGATGCCGTCCTCGCTCTGTAAGCCGATGCTGTCGGGGCTCGGCTCAATCTGCTTGTCGCTGTTTTTGAGCGAGATAAAGTTCTCGATGAAGAATGCGGCAAAAATCGCAATCAAAACAATCAAACCGATTGTTGAAAGGCTGTAATAGTTGCCTGTTTCGCCAACAAAGGTCATTTCACGCTTTGCGGTGAAAATACAGCCGAGAACAAGGGCTGCAGAAGCCACAAACATAATGATTGCCTTCGGTGCGAATTCCTTGCGCTTGACGGCAAAGGGCATACAAACAATGAAAATGCCCATTATCATTGCTGTGTTCGCCGTTACCGAGCCGACTGCGTTACCTGCCGCCATTTCAACATTGCCGTTGATCGTTGCGGCAACGCTGACGATCATTTCAGGCAGGGTGGTTGCAAGGGAAACGATGGTTGCGCCGATGACGAATTTCGGAACGCCGAGAACCTCAGCAATCCAGCTTGCGCTGTCAACGAACCAGTCGCCGCCTTTGATGATGCAGACCAAACCGATTACAAAGAAAACCGCTGTAACCGCAATGTGTTGGTTTGCGAGAAAATTTGCGAGAAAATCCATACAATCTATCTCCTTTTTTTCGCTTTTAACAAGCGTTATTCCCTATCCTTATCAAGCTGTGCCTTCAGCTCATCAAGCGTGTTGAATTTTTTTTCGCCTCGCTTGTATTCCTGCAATCTAACCTCGATAAATCTGCCATAGAGGTCGCCGTTGAAGCCGATGATGTTGGTTTCACTGCGCTGTTGGTCGGATTCAAATGAGGGGCGTATGCCGATGTTGGTAACCGAGCGGTAAAGCTTGCCGTCAACCTCGGTTACGGAGCGGTAAACGCCGTATTTCGGCACGATAAAGCCGCAGGGCAAAAGCTGGTTGATCGTCGGACAGCCAATCGTTCTGCCGATTTTGTCGCCGTGAACAACCTCAAGGCAGTAGGAAAATTCCCTGCCGAGCATTTCGTTTGCCCGAAGCATATCGCCCTGCTCGATGAACGAGCGGATTTTGGTTGAGCTGATCGTTTCGCCGTTGAGCGTGATCGGCTCGCTGATTTTGAGTTGAACGCCCGCTTCATTGCAAAGAGCCTGCAAAAGCTCTGTGTCGCCTGCGGCGTTTTTGCCGAAGCGGTAATTGAAGCCGCAGCTGATTGCGCCGGCATTGAGCTTGTCCACTAAAATCTCTTTGAAAAAGCGTTGCGGAGAATAATTCTTGATCTCCTCAAAATCGAAGTTGACCGTTTGCAGTCCGAGCTGTTTGATTGATTTTTCTTTTTCGCCTTTGAGCATAAGTGCCTTTGTGGTTGCGGAGGGCGGATAATCAAGGAGCAAAACCGTTGGAATGAAGCCGTTTTCGGCAAAATCCAATGCCCCATTGATAACTGCAAGATGCCCTAAATGCAAGCCGTCGAAATTGCCCAAGGCTATTGCTGTTTTTAACATATTTGTACCTATGCGTCAACAAAAATTCTTTTTATTGTCAGTTGGTCGGAGTCATCTGTGGCTTCTCCAAGCCCAAGAAATTTTCCTTCGGGGGATAAAACCTTGTAAATGCCCGACTCTGGTTTGGTTTTTAAGCGTGCCTTATCCAAAGCGCCGCCGTTGCAAAAACGGGTTGCCTGAGCCTGTGTCACCGTGACCGCAGGATAGGGCAGAAGCCTTTCAAGCGGAACGATGTCAGCCTCCGTGATTTCATCAAGCTGCTTACATTCGCCGAGCGTAACGCCGTGAGCAACGGTTCTTGTCAGCGAGGTTAAGCACGCACCGCAGCCGAGAAGCTTGCCAATGTCGTCAACAAGGCTGCGAATGTATGTGCCTGCGCTGCAACTGACTTCAAAGGTAAATTCCTGCGCCGCTTCATTGAATTCGGTCAGCTCAAGGCTGTGAATCGTGATTTTGCGGCTCTCACGCTCCACCTCAATGCCCTCTCTGGCAA
>CAYQRS010000152.1:0-3592 GCA_964419825.1 uncultured Eubacteriales bacterium | reverse complement strand
CCGGTATGCTCTACCATCGGCGGCAAATAATAAAGCCGCTAACGGTCTAACCGTCGACGGCTTTTATATTTAGTTTGTTTTTTTTACAAGTTCGGCAAGGATGACGAACGGCAAAACGATTATACAAATTAAAATCATCTGTTTGCTTCCTTTTGTAAAATATATTCGGCTAATTCGTTTATTATTCGGAGGGTGTGCGGCTGCTTTAATATGTCTGTGTAAAGGTTTAGAGCATCGCCGCCGGGCGTGTTCCATTGTTTCGGCATTGCCTCACCTCCTGAGAAGTAGAGCCGCCGACGGTCGGCGGCTCTGTGGTTGTTTGTGTTCTTAGTGTTTACGGGTGAGAGTGTAGCAATTAAAATTTTTACCGCTTCCCGTTTGCTTCCATTCATAGCCGCAAACCTCGAATATTTCACGGAAACACGAAACACCACAGCCACCATCCAAAGAGGGCAACCCGGCGAAAGTGTGGACGGCATAGGGGAAAGGCTCGCCCGCTTCGGCGTGGTCGTACAATATCCGCATAATTTCGGGGTTATCGTTGAAAGCGTAAGCAATGGCGGCGGATTCCTTATCATATCCGCAACCGCTTGCCCGCCCAACTGTGCGGCGGCGTTCGGCTGTTACTGTGGCGTTAGGATTCCAACCCCAAACACGAGAGCGGACAAACTCAACGGAAATATTAACGCTTTCGGGAAGTTCGACATTTTCGGCGGCTTCGAGTTTTTCAAAGCGTTTCGCCGTTGCTTTGGCTTCCTCTCTCGCCTTTTTCGCTTTCATCTTTGCGAGGATTTCGGCGGCGGGTTTTTCGTTCGGCTTGCAATTTTGCAAGGCTTCAAGGGTTTTCGGGGTTGTGTACTGCTTCAGATTCCAACTTGCGAGGATTTCGGCGGCGGTCTTGCTTTCGAGGTTGTCGGCAAATGTGGCGAGGGTTTCGGCTTCGTACTTCTTCACTGCTTCTTTAATGTTTGTATGCTGTTCTTCGGGTGCTTCCCAATTCTCCGGCACGATGTGGACAGGCTGCCCCGGTTTGGGTTGGCTGTTGGTCTCGCTTACGCCGACAATTTCATAATTGCCGAGGGTCTGAAAATAGGCTGTTGCCTGTTCTGCTGTCTCTGCCTTGCAGAGGTTAGCGGAGTAAATGCCGCTGTTCTTGTCGTTTGTAAAAGTGATTTCAAATGTTTTCATTGCTTTACCTCCTCAATCGTTGTGAGTGAAGATAATAAAATCTAACACCCGTTTTTGTTCTTCCTCTGTCAGTTCGGTGAATATCTTTATTAAGATATATAGCCGTTCTTCCATATCCTTTTGCGCTCTTCCTTTTGGTACTTCAATATTCATTTTGTAAACCTCCTATATTCAGATATTTCTGAGATTGTTCATATTATATCAGATATATCTGAATAAATCAAGGGGTTTTATAAAATTTTTTCAGATTTTTCTGAGTCATTTTGATGTGTGTATTTTATGTTGAGTTTTTGCACAGTTCGGGGAGCGGTGGGGGATATGGAGCGGCGGCAGGGGTCGGAGTTAGCCCCCCGAGTAGCCGAAAAATAAAAAAGTCAGAAAAAAATCTCAGAAATATCTTGATATTCTCAGAAATATCTGCTATAATAGAGTCAAATCAAAGGAGGTTACGATTATGAAAGCAACACAAGCCCTTAAAGAAGTAATGGAAATACGAGGAATGAAACCTGCTGTACTCTGTGATAGACTCAATATTAAGTCCAATGTCCTCTCTGAGCGTTTCAAACAGGAAAACATTAGCGTAGCTAAACTCAATGAGATGCTTAGAGTATTGGATTACAAAATCGTTGTTGTTCCGAGAGATATGAGGGTATCTGACGGTAGTATCGTTATAGAATAACATACAGGAGGTTCACAATGATTTACGGTTATGCTCGTGTGAGTACCAAAGGTCAAGATAAATATGGTAATGGATTAGAGGTACAGGAAAAACAGTTGCGAGAAAACGGTGCTGAGATAATTTATTACGAGAGTTTTACAGGCACGAAAAAGAGCCGTCCCGAACTGAATAAACTTATGGCAGTTCTCAAAGACGGTGATACTGTGATTGTAACAAAATTAGACCGTATTGCTCGTAGCACTCGTGATGGATTGGATATTATCGATGAGTTGTTACACAAAGGTGTGAGTATCAACATTCTCAATATGGGGAAGTTCGACAATAGCCCGACGGGAAAACTTATGAGAACGATTTTTCTCGCTTTTGCTGAATTTGAGCGAGATATGATAGTACAACGAACGGCTGAGGGTAAAGAGGTGTGTAGGACACAACCCGATTGGAGAGAGGGTCGCAGGCGTAATGATTTACCCGATTTTCAAAAATTTCTCCAAAAACAAAAAGACGGAGAATTAACAGTAGACGAATGTTGCGCTGAGTTAGGTATATGTCGTAGAACTTGGTACAATCGTGTTGCGGAGGTGTCGGTATGATAAACTATCCAGTATATAAACATACCTCGCCCGATAACAAAGTGTATATAGGACTAACATCCGTTCCTCTTGCTGAGCGATGGGACAACGGTTTTGGCTACGAGCAACAACCTAAGTTTTTCCGAGAAATTGTAAATACGGTTGGGATAATATCAAACACGAGGTATTAGCGGCTTGTTTGTCGGAGAAAGATGCTCGAAATATGGAAAAAGACTTGATAGAGCGAGAGGGCAATAATGTTCTTAATACGTAACATTGTAGAGGTATGGATTTATCGTGGATAAAATCTGTAATAAACCAAGATAGTCCCGATATTAGATTTCGGAAGTTCCGACAATTTAATGACAGATGGCTTGATAAAGTTCGGCTCGATAGCGCAGTACCTTATCGTTGGGACATCAATGATGAGTATATTGAATTTTGTATGTGCAATGATTTGTGTAGGAGGAGATAATAAGATGGAATGTCCTAAGTGCAATTCAAAAAATGTTAATATTCAGGCGAAAGAGGTTAAACCTAAACTTATTCTTCCAATGTGCCTTGTATTCGGCGGTTTTGGCACAATGCTTTTAGGAATATTCGGTACTATTATCGGAGTGGTTTTGGGGTTGATTATAGGGGCGGTTTTGCAATCGGTATTACCATCGGGGCAACAATCCGTTATGGTTTGCCAAAATTGCGGTTATGTATCTAAACCGATTGCTCAAAACAATTTGAGTACGGCACAACACTCGCTATTCTGTCCTGAAAGTGAGAGCAATCTTGATATTGTCCGAAATGATATTGATAAAGGTACAATTATCGTAATTCGTATCAGAATTGATAATTATGCTCCATTCGATATTGGTGATAATTCGATAATAAATGTAAAATTACCGAACGGAAATCACAACATATATTACGAGCAATTAAATGGTATAGGAAAGAAACGAAACAAAGGTCAAATGAATATAATTGCCGGAGAAAAGCAAACGATTACAATTTCGTTCACTCGACACGGATTGATAGTGAAATAAAATATAATAATTTTGAGTGCGTAATGATTTACGGTTTGTAGATTGTTACGCACTTTTCTATTTGGGAGGTAAATATGGAACAGTTATTATCAAAAATTCTCGAAAAAATAAAAAAGACA
>CAYQRS010000151.1:0-3623 GCA_964419825.1 uncultured Eubacteriales bacterium | reverse complement strand
TTATAATATTTATGATCATAACAGTTTTGTTTTGGTCATGTGGTGTGTGGGTTCTGTGCAACGGTGCACTGCGAACCATGTCAGGCGGGGAACCGAGCAGCATTAAGCAGACCGTACTGTGTGCCACAGTCCGCCTGCACACTGCATGACCAAGGCAAAACTGTTTTCTTTAAATTAACAGAAAGGGTGATTTCGTTTGTACAGAGCTTTATACCGCAAATGGCGACCGCAAACATTTTCTGATGTTGTCGGTCAAAAGCATATCACCCGTACCCTCGAAAACGAGCTTAAGGCGAATAAGCTTGCTCATGCTTACCTTTTCACAGGCTCAAGGGGAACAGGCAAAACGAGCTGTGCGAAGATACTCGCCAAGGCTGTGAACTGCGAAAACCCGATCGACGGCAACCCTTGTAACGAGTGTGAAGTTTGCCGTGGTATCGACAGCGGCGCAATTTTGGATGTTGTTGAGATCGATGCCGCCAGCAACAACGGCGTTGATAACATTCGTGATTTGCGTGAGGAGGCTAATTATACTCCCGTTCGTGCAAAATACCGTGTCTATATTATCGACGAGGTTCACATGCTTTCGGTTGGCGCATTTAACGCCCTGCTCAAAACCCTTGAAGAACCGCCCGAACACGTTAAGTTCATCTTGGCAACAACAGAGGTTCACAAGCTACCTGCAACGATTCTTTCACGCTGTCAGCGCTTTGATTTTAAGCGTATCGAGCCTGAGGATATTGCGGAACGCATCTTCACTGTTGCCGCAGGTGAGGGCTTTAGCGTTGAGCGTGAGGCCGCAATGCTCATTGCCCGTATTGCCGATGGCGGTATGCGTGATGCGCTCTCGCTCCTCGACCAATGTGCAGGTCAAAGTGACAATGTGACTGCGGAGCTTGTTGGCAATGTCGCAGGCTTGACAGGCAGAGAATACCTCTTTAACCTTGCTGATTGCATCCTTAATTCCGATTGCGCAAAGGCTCTTTCAATCTTGAATGAGCTGCACAATTCATCCTGCGATATGGAACGCCTTTGCACTCAGCTTATTGACCATTATCGCAATTTGATGATTATTCGCTCCGTGAATCGTCCTGAGGGCTTGATTGTCTGCACGAGTGATGAATTGAAGCTGCTTGAAACTCAGGCTCTTAAATATACTCTTGAAAATATTATGTATATCCTCGGCGTGCTTGAAGACACTGCCGCCAATCTCCGCCGTGGTCTTAACCGCAGGATTGAAACCGAGATGGCGTTTGTTCGCCTTTGCTCACCGAATTTGGATACCTCAGTTGATGCGTTAATTAAACGTGTTGCCGCACTGGAAACTGCAATGAGAACGGGTGCGATTGCAGCTGCGCCCCCTGCACAGCCTCCCGTTGTCACCGTTCAGACTGCCGAGGGCTTGGTGAATGATGAGCCGGTGCCGATTGCACCTGCACCGCAAATTCCAATGCAGCAGGCTCAACCCTCTTACCCGAACGGCGAGTTGAACGCTTGGGCAGACATTGTTCACGCACTCAAGGCGGTTAATCCGCCACTTGCAAGCGTGCTTTATAATTCAACCGCTATTGTTGACGGCGAACGCCTTGGCATTGTCACGAACAGCAGCTCGTTCAGGTCATTGATGCAAATAAAGAGCAACCGTGCCGATTTGAAGCGTGCTGTTACTGAGGTGACAGGCTTTAACTTTAAGCTTGGCATAAAATCCCCGTCGGAAATAACGGAGAATGATCCGCTGAATGACTTTTTGAAAAGCGCACAGGACAGCGGAATTATAATAAATCAACAATAATTGAAAGGAACAGATAAATATGAAAGCAAGAATTCCGGGCGCACCCAAGGGTGGTCAGGCAGCAATGCTTGAAAGACTCCAAAATATGCAGGAAGAAATGCAGAGAACGCAAGAGGAGGTTGAAGCAACCGATTTCACCGCATCAGCAGGCGGCGGAGTTGTTGAAGCAACCGTTACAGGCGCAAAAACGCTTAAAGACATTAAAATCAGCCCCGAGGTTATGGATCCCGAAGAGGTCGAGATGCTTCAGGATATGGTTATTGCCGCAGTTAACGAGGCTCTCCGCAAGGCTGAGGATGCAATGACTCAGGGCATCGAAAAAGCCAAGGGCGGCTTGAACATTCCGGGCTTGTTCTGATGGCTTATGAAGTTGCATCGCTGGCAAAGCTGATTGAGCAATTTGAGCGTATGCCGAGCATCGGTCACAAAACCGCACAGCGGTTGGCCTTCTATGTGCTGGATATGAACAAGGAGCAGGCGCAGGGCTTTGCACAGGCGATAATCGATGCGCACGAAAAAATCCACCGTTGCGCCGTTTGCTGTAACCTTTCTGAGGATGAGCTGTGTCCTGTTTGCTCAAGGGCCGACAGAGATAAAAGCGTTGTCTGCGTGGTTGAAGACCCAAGAGATGTTATTGCAATCGAGCGTACACATGAGTTCAACGGAACTTATCATGTGCTTGGCGGCGTAATTTCGCCCCTTAACGGCATCGGCCCTGAGGAACTGAACATCAAACAGCTCATTGCGAGAATGGGCGGTGGCGAGATTAACGAGGTTATTATGGCAACCAACCCGACTGTTGAGGGAGAAGCAACGGCGATGTATATTTCACGCCTGCTCAAACCGCTCGGCGTTGCCACAACGCGGCTCGCTTACGGCGTTCCTGTTGGCGCAGACCTCGAATATGCAGACGAAGTAACGCTGCTTCGTGCCCTTGAGGGCAGACAAGAGATTTAACTGTCAGCAGAGGGTTTATTAAGCAACCCTCTGCTTTTTGATTCACGAATAAAAGCTTTTTAGCGGGTGATTGCGTGGACGGTCTTTACACAGAGGAAGAACTCAGAGTTGCTGTTGCAAAATGGCTGCTGAAAAACGATATTAAGCTCATCTGCTGTGAGGGGAATTACCTCGGCGATGAGTTTTTGGCGAATTATAAGCTTCCGCCGCTTAAGGAGGAGCTGTTCAATGTCTATGTGGACAGCCGTGAACGCATAACAATGGTTATGCGCAGCACGATTAAGCTCAACCCGAAGCAGGCAGTGCGTGGCAAGGCGTGCACCTTTACAGTTATGCGCCATGTCCGTGCGCTTTATGACGATGTCGGCTATGTTTATAAATATGTGACATTGGGTTATAATTTCTAATGTTATTATTTGTCGGATTAATTCGCTTGACATTGCGGCAATATGTGTTAAAATAATTATGCTCAATAACAGGAGGTGATGGGCTGTGGAGAAAAAAAGCGAATATATTAACGTTGCCAATAACAAAAAAGCCTATCACGATTATTTTGTTATTGAAGAATTTGAGGCAGGAATCGAGCTTTTCGGCACAGAGGTCAAGTCCTTGAGGCAGGGCAGAGTCAACCTTAAGGATGCTTGGTGTTCGATTAAGGATGGCGAGATTTTTGTCAACGGTATGCACATCAGCCCATACGAGCAGGGCAACATCTTCAACCGTGATCCGTTGCGTGTGAAGCGGTTGCTGATGCACAAGCGTGAAATTAACCGTTTGTTCGGTCAAACCAAGCTTCAAGGCTTTTCGATTATTCCGCTTTCGCTCTATTTTAAAAAAGGCAGAGCTAAGCTGAAACTTGGGCTGTGTAAAGGTA